>CAZCEM010000225.1:0-4702 GCA_964497555.1 uncultured bacterium | reverse complement strand
GGACGGGATGGACGGAGGCTATTTTCATCCTTTGTTGCGCGGCTCGCAGCATGACGGTTCTCTTGTAAACAGCCAACTTTGGCAGCAGGATGGATTGGCAGCAGGGTGGGTACTCAATCCGCCGTCGAGCGAAGTTCGACACATTAGCTTTCTTCAGCAGTCTATATGTCTTCGTTGTGGCTGATTAAAAATCCGTTCCACTGTAAGTAATCTGTACGCCTTCGAGGTGGCGGATTGAAAATCCGCCCCATTGCGATTTACCACCGGACACCTTCCGGAAAGACCTTTTTTCGCTGGATCGATCACCTTCCTTCCGGCTTCGAGTAAAAAATGAAGACGAAACCGATTGTGGTTCTGGCGCTGGTCCTGATCCTGATCGGATGCGGCAAGAAACCCGAACCTCTGTACGAAGGTCTTCCAATGCAGGTTTGGGTCGAGAGACTGAAGTCCCCCGATGCGCTGGTCAGGTTGGACGCGTTGAACGTGCTGTGCAACCTCGGTCGCACGGCCTTGTCTATAGAGGACGAGATTCGCAGCCTGGCGCGCGATGATCCCAACACGCAGGTCAAGATTCGCGCCATCGAAACGCTGGAATCGATGGGCGCGGTCACGGTCGAATTCAACGACATCATTCAAGCTTACAACGCCCCGCTTATTCCCACCGACGATGAGGATTACAGCAACGAAGAGTTCGACGCTGCAGTGGATTCAGCGATGGACTCCGCAGACTTGTTGGAACATGCCAAATCGGACGATGATCTGAGTTATTTAGCTCAAATTGAGAACTCAGAAGCGGACACCACTCCGCTGGCTGACAAGTTCAGCTCCGAAGTGCCCACAGATCCTGATGAATACACCAATTGGGTACGCAAACACCAGTCTTCGGTGGTGTCAAACATATTGAATATGCTTAACAATCCCGATGTACTGAAGGAATTGCTGCAGAGCGGCGGCGCTCTAGAGCGGGAGTACGCCGCTCAGAAACTGGCGGAGTTGAATATCAACGATCCTGAGATCACCAGCGCGTTGAAATTGTTAACATCCAGCTCCGACACCTCCCTCAGCCGCACCGCCAAGGAGGCGCTCAAAATACTGAAATGATACTGAGATAAAGGTAAAAGCCCCGTATGCCCAAGGTTACTATAAACGGCGTTGAGCATGACTTCTCGCCGGGGATGAACGTACTCGAAGCCTGCCGCAGCGTCAACGTCCAGGTGCCGCACTTCTGCTATCACCCCTTGCTGAAAGTGGTTGGAAGCTGCCGCATGTGCAAGGTTGAAGTCACGCAGGAGTCGCGCGGTCGGAAGTCGAGTCGGATCGACATCAGTTGCAAGGTTGAAATCGCCGAGGGGATGGAGATTCGCACCGACACCCCAGAGGTCAAGAAGCAGCAGCAGATGACGCTGGAGTTTCTGCTTGCCAACCACCCGCTGGACTGCCCCATCTGCGACGACGCCGGCGAGTGCCAACTCCAGAACTTCTACATGGAGTACGGTCTGCACTCAAGCCGGATGCGCGAGCCTAAAGTCCGCAAGTTCAAAGCCGCTGACGTCGGAAGGTCGATAATGTTGGACAGCGAACGCTGCGTCTTGTGCAGCCGTTGCGTTCGTTTCCTCTCGGACGTAACCCATACGTATGAGACAGGCATCTTCGGCATGGGCTCGACCGAGCGGTTGAATGTGGTGCCCGGCAAGCGGCTGGACAATGACTACGCGGGCAATGTGGTTGATTTGTGTCCAGTAGGTGCTTTGACCGACAAGGATTTCCGCTTCAAGCGCCGGGTGTGGTATCTAAAGAGCGCTGATTCCATCTGCCAGGGCTGCGCACGGGGATGCAATGTCCGCATCGACTACGACGACGACCCTTGGCACGACCACAAGCGCAACTTCCTTATGCGCACCCATCGCACCGAAGCCACTGCTTACCAGCGAATCCAACGCCTGAAGCCCCGTGAGAATCCAGCCGTCAACCAGTGCTGGATCTGCGACGTAGGACGTTACGGCTACAAGGATACCGACGCTGCCGATCGGGTGTTGTCGCCAATGCTCCGAACCAGCGGCGCCCTGACGGAGGCCTCCGCAGAGGCAGTGGTGAAGGAGATCGCCGCCGGTATTCTTGCTTCCCTGAAGAACAACCCCGGCAAGATCGCAGTGGTCGCTTCGCCGGTCTTGACCAATGAGGAACTTTTCGCAGCCGCCACGTTGTTCCAGAAGAAGTTGAACCTGCCTAACGTCGATCACCGCCTGCCGATTGATCCCGAATGGCGCGGCGACGATTTCCTGCGTTCGGTTGATCCTTATCCAAATCGCTTGGGCTGCGAATGGATCGGCTTGAATCCCGCAACCGGCGGTATAGGAATTGCCGATCTGGATGAAGCCGTCGGCAAAGGCAAGATCGACTGTTTGATCTGCCTCGAAGCCGATCCTCGAAACTTCCTCAGCGGCGCGGCTTTGAAGAAGCTGAAACGCCGCTACCTTATCGTCCGTCGTCTTCTTAGCGGCTTGGTCGATTACGCCGACGCGGCGCTGCCGGCTGCGGCTTGGGGCGAATATCGCGGCACCTTCGTAAATTACGAGGGCCGGGTTCAGAAATTGAACGAAGCCTTCCCACCGCTGGGCGAAGCGCGTCCGGTATGGCGATGGATAGTGGAACTGGCGAGTGCGATGAAGAATTCGCTGCGCTGGGATGATAACGTCGATCTGCTCCGCAGCCTGGGGGAGCATTACCGGCAGTTCACCGGATTAACCTTCGACTCGATCGGCCCCCAGGGCTGGCTGGTCGGCGAAAATCGCTAAGCAGAGCTTATGGACTTATTCACCTTCATCGCGGCTTCCACCAAGATATTGGCGGTGTTTTCGGGCGTCATGGCGTTGGCGACATTGTTGACCTGGGTGGAGCGCAAACAGTCGGCGGTCATGCAGGACCGATTGGGCGCTAACCGCGCCGACATCTTCGGCCTTCGGATCATCGGATTGTTTCAGCCCTTCGCCGACGCCATCAAGATGATCACCAAGGAGGACTACATCCCCGCCACCGGGCACAAGGTCTTCCACATGATCGCCCCGGCCATTCCCTTCATCACAGTGCTGCTGGTGTTCGCGGTTATTCCCTTCGGCCCGCCGATAGAAATCATGGGGCGCACGGTATCGCTGCAAATTGCCGACATTAATATCGGCCTGCTGTTTGTGCTGGCGTTCGGCGGCTTGGGCGTCTATGGCGCGGTTTTAGGCGGCTGGGCATCGCATAATAAATACGCCCTCATCGCGGCCATGCGCACCAGCGCTCAGATGATTTCGTACGAGGTCTGCCTGGGCTTGTCGCTGGTGGGCATGATAATGGTCTATCGCACGGTGGATTTATCGGGCATGATTGCCGAGCAGTCGGGGCATTGGTTCGGCTGGATACCGCGCTGGGGGCTGTTCATGCAGCCGTTGGCGGCGTTGCTGTTCCTTCCCGCGGCTATCGCGGAGAACAAACGCCTGCCTTTCGATCTTCCCGAAGCCGAATCCGAGATCATCGGCTACTACACCGAGTACTCAGGCTTGAAGGGCGGTTTGTTTATGATGTCCGAGTTCATCGAGATGACGGTTATCGCCGCCTTATTCTCGGTGATCTTCCTGGGCGGCTGGAATGTGCCGTGGCTGTTGGAAGACGGTTTTCACTGGCCTTGGGGCGGCATTACCCCGCTGGGAATCTGGTCGGTGAAAATTCTGCAAACGGGGCTGTACTTCTTTAAAGTCGCCTTTATGATCTACTTCCTGACGCTGGTGCGCTGGACGCTGCCCCGCTTCCGCTACGACCAGGTCATGCGCCTGGGTTGGAAGTACCTGTTCCCGCTGGCGCTGCTGAACCTGCTGATAACGGGGGTGGTTTTGGCGGTGTGGAGGTAAATAGATGGAATTCGATGTCCAGGGACAGGTGGATCATTGGTGGCGAAGCGCTGAAGAGGAATTCGAATTTGTCGATCATGCTTTCCTCTGGAGAAAACCTCGCCAAGCCATGTTTCACGCTCATTTATCCTTGGAGATGGCTTTAAAAGCCTCTGTATGCAGTTTCCTAAAGGATGTTTCTCCTAAAATTCATGATCTTGTCCGGCTGGCTCAGATCGCTCAGCTTCCCATTTCTGACAATCAAAAGCGGTTTCTCGGAAAAATGAACCAGTACAACATCACTGGTCGCTACACAAATCCGCTTCCCCAGGAACCGACACATGAGGAAGCCGCGCAACTGATTCAAACCTCCAAGGAGTTTGTTAAATGGTTGAAACCGGTGTTATTCAAAGCATCAGACGCTATCTGAAAACCTTGCTTGATGAAGGCTTGGAACCTTCTTTTGGTGTTCTCTTTGGGTCTCAGATAACCGGGCAAGCCAACCAATGGAGCGACATTGATCTGGTGGTAGTCTCGCCCATATTTGATGGTGAGTATCACAATCAGGACGTTTCGCATTTATGGGGCACCGCCGGCGTAGTGGATTCTCGCATTGAACCGGTTCCCTGTGGCGCGAAACAGTGGGAAGAGGATAACAAGACGCCGATTATCTGGATTGCCCGTAAGGAAGGAATTATGGTGAAACTGGAGGAGGAATAGCCATGATTCCCCGCCCCGAACCTGATTACGCCGAGATCACCCGCCGTATCGTCGCCGTCGCCCAGCCGGAGCGCATCATCCTGTTCGGCTCCCGCGCGCGAGGGGATCACCGT
>CAZCEM010000224.1:0-4708 GCA_964497555.1 uncultured bacterium | reverse complement strand
GCGGGGCGGATGCCGGCGTAGAACAGTTCCGGCTCAAGGTAAATCTGACCGTCGGTTATCGATATTACGTTGGTCGGAATGTACGCGGAAACGTCGCCCATCTGGGTTTCGATGATGGGCAGCGCGGTCAGCGAGCCGCCGCCTTTCTCTTCGGACATCTTGGCGGCGCGCTCCAACAGCCGTGAGTGCAGGTTGAATACGTCGCCGGGGTAGGCTTCGCGCCCCGGCGGACGGCGCAGCAGCAGCGACATCTGGCGATACGCCCAGGCGTGCTTGGTCAAGTCGTCGTATATAATGAGGGCGTGCTTGCCGTTGTCGCGGAAGTATTCGCCCATCGCCGCGCCGGAATACGGCGCCAGGAATTGAATCGGCGCTGATTCGACCGCGGTGGAGGATATGACTATGGTATGATCCATAGCACCGGCGTCTTCGAGAATCTTAACCACCTTGGCGATGGTCGAGCCTTTCTGACCGATGGCGACGTAGATGCACGCGACGTTCTTGCCAATCTGGTTGATGATCATATCGACCGCGATGGCGGTCTTGCCGGTCTGGCGGTCGCCCAGGATCAACTCTCGCTGACCGCGCCCGATGGGTATCATGGTGTCGATGGCTTTAATGCCGGTCATCAGCGGCTCTTTCACAGGCTGGCGAAGGATTACACCCGGGGCTTTCCTTTCGGAAGGCATACGAAGCTTGGTGTTGATGGGGCCTTTGCCGTCGAGCGGGAATCCCAGCGGGTTGACCACGCGGCCCAACAGTTCCTCCCCCACGGGCACTTCGACCACCGCGCCGGTGCGCTTGACGACGTCGCCTTCCCTAATTAGCTTGTCTTCGCCGAACAGCGCCACGCCGACGTTGTCTTCCTCCAAGTTCAACGCCATGCCATATACTTGATGAGGGAACTCTATCAGCTCGCTGGCGACGCAGTTCTCCAGTCCGTACACGCGGGCGATGCCGTCGCCGACCATGATGACTTCGCCGACCTCAGCCATCTCGGAACGGGCTTCGTAACCTTCTATCTGTTGTTTTATGAGCCGAGTGATTTCTTCGGGTCTAATCTGCATCTGGTTTCTCTCCAGCTTCCGATAATGAATGTATTCAAACGCGCTCGTGGGAAGGATGAACGCAGAGCGTTCCCGAACCTCAAGCGTAAAGGCTGCCTATGCTCCCGCCAGCGCCTTTCTCAAGTGCTGCAATCGGTTCTTGACGCTGGCGTCGATGACCGTGTTGCCAATCTGTATCCGCAAGCCGCCTATCAACTCCGGTAGAATTTCGCGCCGTAAATCCAACCGGACGCGGAAGCGTTTCTCTAACGCCTCCTTTACCGTTTGAAAATCAGAGTCGCTGACCGCAACCGCTGATTGAATCATTCCTTGTTTCACGCTTCTCATCTCATCCAGCAGGTCCTGAAAGAGGTGGTGCGCAACCAGAAAGATGTCCGCGCGGTTCTTGTCAATGACCAGACGCATGAAGTTCAACGAAAAAGGCGAAGCTCCCCCGAACATTTTTTCAACCACGCCGCGTTTAGTTTTCCGGCTGATTGAAGGATTTATCAGGATGGATTTAAACTCTGGTGACACACGAAGCGCCTCGTCCAGCGATTTTATATCCTCAGCAACTTGGGGAATCACGCCTTTTTCACGCGCCACCTCAAAGAGAGGCGCCACGTAGCGGCGAGCCAGAATACCGCCGCTCAATTGGCGCTCTCCTTGAGGCTGTTCAGGATGAGCCTCTGATGATCCTGGGGATCCAGCGTCTTGCCGATGATCTTCTCGACGGACAGCACGACCATTGATGCGACTTCCACCCGGATGGCGTTAATGGCTTCCTGACGTTCCTGGTCAATCTGGCGTCGGGCTTTATCCACCTGAGCGACGGCGTCCTCCTTGGCTTTAACCATCAGCTCGTCGCGGACGCGCTCGGCGTCCTGCCTCGCGCCGGCGAGCAAGGACTGTGCCTGCGCCTGAGCTTCAGCAAGTTTACGGTTATAATCCTCCAGCAGCTTCTGAGCTTCGTCGCGGGTGTTTTTTGCCGCTTCGATGTTGTTCTTGATGCCGTTTTCGCGGTCTTCAAGAGCTTTAAGAATGGGCGTCCAGGCGAACTTCTTCAGAAGATACAGCAGGATTACAAAGGAGATGATGGTCCAGATCATAAGACCTGGATGTATATCCATCATAACGGCATACCCGATTTAGGGACTTACAAAATATTAATTCGACGTCGCCCGGGCACGGTCGATTCATACTCAAAGGTTAATCGGTCGCAGCCCGAACGGGATGAATCCCAGGCTGGTTGTAATCCGTCAAGCCTTAAGGTTCAAAAGCAGGCATACGACCGCCGACAGCAGCGCGATGCCTTCAATTAGGGCGGCGGAAATTATCATGGCGGTCTGGATTTTGCCTGTGGCTTCCGGCTGACGGGCGATGCCATCCATGGCGTTGGCTGCGATGCGGCCGATGCCGATGGCGGCGCCTAAGGTGACCAGACCGGCTCCCAGGCCGGACGAGAGATATGCGAACGCGTTGTTCGTCAATTCGGCTAAAAAAGCAAGCATTTCTGAACTACCTCCGGTAATGCTGCGACTGAGTTAAGGTGTATGTGAATGGTTAAAAAGCTAAGGAAATCCAGCTCCATACGGACTATGTCGTCCATCGACCCAGGATGGATCGGGTCAAATAAATCTTTAATGCCCCGGATGCAGCGCCATCGAGATAAACAACGTCGTCAGTATGGTGAAGATGAACGCCTGCAGATGCGCTACGAACAATTCCAGCATCGAGATGAAAAGCACCCCCGCCACCGGCAGCGGCGCAATCAAGAAGCCACCCTGAATTATCAGCACCAACAGCACGATGATGACGGCATGTCCGGCTACCATGTTCGCAAACAAACGGATGCACAGGGCGAAGGGCTTGGCGAACGTGCCGACGATTTCCACTGGTATCATAATGGGTATCACAAACGTCGGCAGTCCCGACGGCAGCATGCCCTTAAAATGCCCTAAAACCCCGTGCTTCCTGATGCCTTGTCCCTGAATGGCGATGAAAGCCACGATGGCTAGACCAGCGGTAACGTTGACGTTGCCGGTGGCGGTGCTGCCCCAAGGTATCAAACCTAACAGGTTGCAGGCGAGAATGAAGAAAAAGACCGTCAGCAGAAAAGGCAGCAATCGGCGTCCGTCCTTTTCACCCAGATTGGGATAGACGACCTCATTTCTTATAAACAATACATAGACTTCCAGCAGTTGGGCGAATTTGTTCCGCATCAACCTACCACCGCGGAAGGACAACGTGAACGCTAACAACACGATCAGCGCCGCCAGCCACAGAAACAGCACCGGCTTGGTGATGGACATGTCGATGCCGAGGACGCTGAATTGAAGTTTGTCGAGCGGGATGGATGAAGTGAAGCGTCTGAACGACGGCAGTTCGACGGCGGAGAGGCTGGTCAGGTGATGTAGGACGATTTCGCCGAAGCTCTCTTCGCCGTGCTCGCCATGCTCATCAGACTCTCCATGTTCGCTGACTTCATGCTCAGTTTCACGGAGTTCGACGACGGTTGATGGCTGTAGGTCCTCACCCTCGCCTTCAACATCTTCACCACTGGCACCGGTATTCTCCGGAACAACGCTGGAATCTGCCGCCATAGCTGCCTTCAGCATCGCGTAAGAGTCAGGCGGCTGTTCGCCGGCGGGAAGAGTCGCATGACTCGACGGCGCCTGAGGACTGTCGTTCGTGCCGGCTACGCTAACCAGCCCCGGCAAGGACATTAGCCAGACTGCTGATAAAGCCGTCAGTGTTATTTTTTGCATTATGGATGAATGACCGAACAAGTTCGCATCCATAGTTTGGAATCTGTGTTTAAGGAAACCGGAATTCAAAGGAACCGTCATGCTGACGACGACGCAACAAACAATGAAAATAACCTCCGTCCATCTCATCCATAACGTCCATTTGTCCACCCCCCCTACGGTCGGGCTGGAAGCCCGACCTACGCGTCCCCCAGGGACTGTTTTCAAAGCAATTGTCAGCGGCTGCTTACTGCCGTCCCTTCCCCCAGAAATATACCGATTCAAAGACCTGCAGCGAGAAAAGGAACACCAGGCAGGGCACCACGAAATCCATATTCGACCACTTCAGCCGCGAAACTCCCACCCATACGCCTATCAACACCACCAACAGCTTGAAGAAGAATCCACCAATAAACACGCCCAACAGCCGATTGGCGGATTCCGGGTCGTCTCCGATGCTTTTCCTTATTAATATGAATACCGGCAGGAATGAAATCAGCGCCAGCCCTATCCCCGCCAGTTTGGGGAGATTAAAGCCCATCGGCTTCACGATGAACGAAACCACGACCGCCAGCGCCAGAATGGGAATGAGAAGATAAGCTGGTTTCATGGGCTGGATTTCTTCGCCTGCTTTTCCTTCTCTTCCCGCTCACGCTGGATTCGATTGAGAGAGCGGATGAGGTTGATGAATCCTCCCGCGCCACCCAGAAAAGCCCCGACTAACGTGAACAAGGGGCTGGTGCCAATTTCGCCATCGAGCCAGCGGCCTCCGAAAAACCCCAGTAGCGCTGCAATCGCAAATGTCAAACCCAAGTGGGTGTAGGACGCCGCTTCTCCCATGAAATCGTTTAAAGGCATTTTATTTTAATGCAGCCTTTGTGAAAAAAAGTATTATTAAGCACAACGAAACAGCCC
>CAZCEM010000223.1:0-4751 GCA_964497555.1 uncultured bacterium | reverse complement strand
TTTGAGCAGAGAGTAATCTAAAGAAGAGTTTTTCAACAGCCCCAATTTATCTAACTTAATAGTAATAATTATTTTTCTTAGTAGCGCAAGCCTTATACTTTGATTGAGTCTCTTGATTTTTTCGACTGTACAATGTGCGACTCGGTTATTTCAGATAAGATAAAACGGCGTAACCTTGATTTTACGAAGGTTTGTCAGTGTTTGCGCTCGGATTCAACGCCTTTGAGTCCTATGGTTTCGCGCTGCCATTATCTATGGGACCTTTTACGGAGCCGGTATTCATCAATTCGCTGAAGAGTGAATTTGAATTATCACCAGCGGAGAGCAGCGGTGTCTTTGAACTCGCGGAGCGTTGTCTATTCGTGGAGATACTATGCGCATTGGGGAAGATTCGTTTTCTTTGCGCGTCGAAGCAGACGCCGGATGCGCGTGTCAGACTCAGCACGAACCGCCCTTTTTGCTCGCGCGAGCCGTCAGGCGCGTGATTTTGGCGCGGCTGATGTTATATTATTAAAGGGATGTCCCGGCGCTTGGCTACGTGAGCGCCTGAGTCCCTGGTCAGCCAAAAAACCGACGAGTTCCCCTCAGCCGGGCGCCGTCGAGACCAATCTAGAGGTGCGTTCCCATGAGAAAAATCCTTCTAACAGCCGTCTTATGCCTGACCTTTACGGGCTGCTACACGATCCTCTACCCGCCGCTGGACGAAGCGATGCTCGGATACGGACCCGACGGCTCGGTTATAACCGTGCCGGATTCCGTTTCGGGCGGGGTCACCATCATCAACCAGAATCAGGTCATCCTCGACCGCTACTACCAGGATCCTTATTATCTGCGTGGTGGCTTCTGGTGGGGACCGGGCTGCTGGGATCCCTATTATTACAATCCCTATCGATACCACCGCGATTATTACTGGCGTCAGGGGCGGTATCATCCGGATTATTCGCCCGGAGGCGCGGCTCCCAAGCCCAAGACCCCCCGTCGGGATAAAGACTACCGCCAGTCCGAAGCTCCACCGGCCGATTCCCCGCCCAGCGATGGAGCCGCGGCTGCTCCCGCGCCGCTGCCCGCCGCTCCACCCCTTAAGGCAATGCCGGCTCAGCCGGTCAAGTCCGAACCCGTCAAAATCGCCAAAGAGCAGCCTGCTCAGCCGACCACCGAGCAGCGGGACGTGAGAGCAGTAACCGAATCTAAACCTGCTGAGGAAGATAAGCAGCCTGATTCAACTAAGAGCCAGCAGGATGATAAAACCCCCCGGCGAGGCAGCTCTCGTGAGAGATAACGCTCCCTTCCATTCTCGAAAGGAATCCGACGCCGCGCCGAACCGTTCGCCGCGCTCATCGCCTGACGCGACGGCGGTGTTCGTCCGGAGTACAATCCGGCGCCTTGCGGCTTCCGTCGTGCTCGTGGTTCTGCTTTCACCGGCATCCATCTTGTCTCAGGGGCGCGACGATTTCCTGCGGCCCTTTTTTGGATACTATGATTCGCAATCCCTGTCCACCTCCATCGGCAACGCCACCGTCGCGTCGGGGCAGGTGATACCGGGACGGAGCAGCAATCCCGCCAACCTTGGATTGAACCGGTTTGGCCATCTCCAAATAAGTTTTCAGCACAATAGTTTTCACGGCGCAGGCGCTGATAATTCAAACACCCTTTTGGGCGGCTTGTATTCAGTGATTCCGGCGCGGGTTTATCGAGGCAGTCTGGTGTTCGGAGGCGGTGTTCAGAGGATTGTTGACTTCTCCAACGCCTTTAAAACTTCTGACCGGTGTGTCACTGAAGAGGGTGGAATTTACGCCACTGAGCTGGGAGTGTCGGTGGAAGCGGCTGAGAATCTCTTCGTAGGCGGCGCTTTCAACTATCTCAAGGGCGAGGATGAGTTTTCCAGCGCCAAGTCAGACACCAACTCACTGCTAAATCCGGACTACAGCGGATACTACTTCTCATTCGGCTTTGTGAACCGCTCGGCCTCATATCTGCTAATAGGCGCCTCCGTTCAGCTCCCGACGGTAGTCTGGGTGCGGGATAATCTCACAATCTGGCCAGCAGCGGCGCCGCAGGAGTCGCATTCCCAAACCTGGCGCTACCGCTTGAAGCGTCCACTGGTGTTTCACATCGGATTTTCGCTTCTATTTCCGGCTTACAGCTTTTTCTATGAGGCGGAATGCCTTGATTGGCAGGGTATGGAGTTCTCTTCTGACAGCTACTTCGAGGGCGATGTTGCCGAGATGAATCGCGAAATCAACCATCAGATGAGGACAACTCTGATCCATCACGTCGGAGCGGCAGCGCATCCACCCTGGCTGCCGCTGCACCTGTATGCCGGCTGCCAATTCCTGCCGGTTCCCTTCAAGGGCGTCTATGAAGGCAACAAACGTCAATCGCTCAGCGTGGGCGGCTCATATCTTCTGAACCAGCAGTTCAGCGTCCACAGTTCCTATTCTCACTACTTTTGGAAATACTCAAGCAGAGCGGCGCATTACAACATGCTGGTTTTCGGCGTGTCCTACCATTTTTAAAACAGTCCTGTCAAATGTCATCCGTTGACGAGATTATCTCGAACTCCCGCGCCGCTGCCGCAGCCTTCCGTCAGCTCGACCAAGAGAAGACCGACCGCGTCGTCCGCGCCGTCTTTCTCGCGTCAATGAACCACCGCATCAGTCTGGCGAAGCTCGCCGCTGAAGAAACCGGCATAGGCATTTGGCAGCATAAGGTCATCAAGAACGTCATCGCGAGTCAGTTGGTTTATGAAGACATCAAGAACCAGCGTACGGTGGGTGTGATTTCTGAGGACCCGGTAACAGGCATCATCGAACTCGCGCAGCCAATTGGTCCCATCCTGGCGTTGATACCGGTTCTGAATCCGACCTCGACGGTGATATTCAAGAGCCTGATTGCGATGAAGACCCGCAATCCGCTCATCCTCAGCCCCACTTACACCTGCAAGGAGAGCGCCTCCGAAGCCAGCCGCATCTGCTATGAAGCCGCGCTGGACGCCGGAGCTCCGGAACATTGCATTCAATGGCTGCCGAAACCAGTGCTGGCAAAGACCAAAGAACTGATGAGCCATCATGGTCTGGCGATGATCCTCGCCACCGGTCCGGGCGAGATTGTCAAGGCTAGCTACAGCTCCGGCACCCCGACCATCGGCGTCGGCGCCGGCAACGTGCCGGTCTATATTGGACGCACCGCGGATGTCCCGTTTGCCGTTAAGAACATCTTATACTCCAAGACCTTCGACAACGGCTCTATCTGCGCCAGCGAGCAGGCGGTGGTCGCGCGAAAGGTCATCGCCGCCAAAGTCATCAGCGAGTTCAAGCGAAACGGCGTTTATTTCTTGACGCCGGAGGAGAAGGAGAAGGTCGGTCGAATTGCTTACGACCGCGAGCGAAAAGTCATGACGCCGGGCGTAGTGGGGCAATCCGTCGAGCGGATCTGCGAGATGGCGGGCATCACCGCTCCCGCCGGCACGACCGTCCTGGCGGCGGTACTTGACAGAGTGTCGCCGGATGAGCCGCTTTCAGCCGAAATACTGGCGCCGATACTGGCTTTCTACATCGAAAGCGGCTTTAAAAAGGCGATTGCGCGCTGTTCGGAAATCACCCGCTTCGGAGGCCTCGGACATACGGCGGTGATTTATTCCAACAATCCGGAACGGATTGAGTACTTCTCGAAGATGATCCTCGTGGCGCGAATTTTAGTGAACCTCCCCTCGACGCACGGCGCAATTGGGGGGATGTTCACGACCTTGACACCGTCCTGGACGCTCAGTTGCGGCTCGGACGGCAAGAACAGCACCACCGACAACATCTCAACCCGCAATCTGCTGAACATCCATCGCATCTGCCGCCGACGGGTCAATGAGCGGTGGCTCAACATGGATCAAGCGAAGTATCTGGACGAGTCTTACACGGCAGAAAGGCTGGAGCAGGAGTTCAATCTGAATACGTGAGGCTTGATGGGGATATTACGCACTAATACCCATGCGATTAAAGCTTATCCTCTAATCCAGCAATAAGGTGACGCAGGATGTCCTCATCCTGCGTCAGTAAAGCTTTCCCCCGCAGGATGAGGGCATCCTGCGTCACAAGTTACCTTGCCAGGAGAATGGAGTTAAGCGCTTTTCGCTGAAAAAGGATGTCTTATTCTCTATAGACACGCTAAACCGTGAACTCTAAACATGCTGCTTGTCGTCGTTATCAATCCCGCCGTTCCGCTGCCTGAACTCATCCCTCTCCACCAGCCAGTACTCAGGAAGCAGCTTCTTCAAAGGCATGAGCCTGTTCTCACCCAGGACTATCTGACATTCAAGGTTGTCGAAGTTTATCTGCGCCATGGTCTCCCGGCACCGTCCACACGGCGGCAGTATGCCTTCCTCCGACAGCGCCACAACCATCACGATGCGGGTTTCGCGCCGTTTCAGCATCTCGGTTATGGCGGAGACCTCGGCACAGTGACCCAATCCGCACGCCAGGTCGATATTGACGCCGGTGTAGATGTTGCCTCTGTCGGTGAGCAGCGCCGCGCCGACGTAGCCGGCGGAGTGGTCATCGGGCAGTTGGAACAAACCCCGGACTTCGGTGGCGGCGGTCATCAGACGGGCGATGGTCTCGCGCTGGGGGTCGGTAGGTGTGGGCATCTAGGTAAAACTCCGATGAAAGAATCCTCTGAAAACAACATCGACGCGGCAGGCTTCCTGTAATTATACAATCTAATCGGTGTGGAGGCAAGTTTGACGCGGACTCCGAAAAATA
>CAZCEM010000222.1:0-4766 GCA_964497555.1 uncultured bacterium | reverse complement strand
CTCTGACAGCGTAGCTGACGGCGTGGTTGCCGGTAAGGACTTTTCTCATTGGACCAAAGGCTTTGGAGTTTGTCTAATAACGTGAAAATCGTGGTGTTTTGCACTTGTCTTCATCATTCCAGCGCAAGCTGGAATCAATGCTGTTTATTTTATTTTGTTGGTAACTAACAAGATAAGATAGGCTTATGGATGCCAGCTTTCGCTGGCATGATGCGCCTTTGGCGCATTTCGCGCATTATTTGACAGACTTTTGGGGCTTCAGGCGTCTGGCAATCGGTCGTCTAATGTTTGGTCGGGCTTGGAAGCCCGACCTACGCGGTTTGGGTCGGGCTCGGAAGCCGACCTACGGGTTTGGGTCGGGCTTGGAAGCCCGACCTACGGCTTGTCAACCGGGACGGTTGACCTACGCGATTCTATTTCTTCATGTCGATAGCAGCGCGGGGGCATTCGGCGGCGCAGATGCCGCAGCCCTTGCAATGCGCCAGATCGAAGGACAGCGCGCGGGTTTGGGGATCGCGGCGCACCGCGCCGTCGGGGCAGAACACGTGGCAGTTGCCGCAGGAGTCGCAGTCGCCGCAGTGAAAACAGCGCTGGGCTTCGCGCTGAACCTCTTCATCTGTTAAGTCAGACAGGATTTCGGTGAAGGCTTTGCTCCGGGCCGCTAAGTCTAATTCAAACTGCACGTAACGCGACGCCGGCTCAAAATAAGCTGGATTCAGATTCTCAAACCGGACGGCGTCCAGCGAATGATAATCCAAACCGGCGCTGTTCACGCAAGCGCCTACGGAGACGGCGCCGTCCGCGCCCAGTTGGATTGCGGTCAAAGCGGTGGGATCGCGGTCGCTGAGCCAGGCGTCGATGGCCAGCCCGGCGCGTTTGCCCGCGCCGATGGCATGGGCGACGGTGCGGTCGCTGCCGGTGAAATCCCCGCCGACAAAGACGCCCTCAATTCCCGTCTGGCCCCATTGATCGGGACGCATCAACAGCGCGGCTTCATCGGGATCAGGCGTGAGCTGGTCGGGAGCGGCGAATTCACCCACCGCGTCGATGACGTTCGTGAATTCTATCTCAAAGTCACTGCCCGGCACCGGCTCAGGGCGGCGGCGTCCGCTGTCGTCGGGCTTGCCCAGCACGTTCCGCAGGCACACCAGGAACAGCCTCAGACCTCCGTTGGCGGGCGCGATGCTGATGGGGGTGACTAGATACATGATCTTGACGCCTTCGGCAAGCGCGGCTTCGATTTCTTCCTGATAGGCGGGCATTTCGCTGCGGGTGCGGCGATAGACGACGGTGACTTCCGCGCCCAGGCGCAAGGCCGAGCGGGCGGCGTCGATGGCGCTGTTGCCGCCGCCAATGACTACGACCTTGCTGCCCAGCGGGTACGACTCATCGCGGCGAATGCTGGACAGGAAGTCAATCGCGCCGAGGGTGACGCCTTTGCGCTGGGTTTTAAGTCCCATCGACCGATGTCCGGCAGCCCCCGGTGCCAGAAACACCGCATCGAAGCCGGCTTTCAGCTTCACTGGCCCTTCATCAGCCTTAAAGTCAACCCCGCATTGGAACTCTACGCCCAGCGCCACCAGCCTATCAATCTCGCCGTGCAGGATGCGGCGGGGCAGCCGGTAGCCGGGGATGCCGAAGCGCAGCAGACCGCCCGGCTCGGGAGCCCGATCCTGCACCACCGGTCGGTGGTTCAGCCGCGCCAGCGTCCACGCCGCTGCCAGCCCGGCGGGACCGGCGCCGACGATCAACACTCGCGCGCCGCCGCCGGAATCTCTCCGGGACGGCATCAAAGACCACTCGGCAGCTTTGGCGCCCAAGCGGCGTTCAATACCCCGAATGTTGAGCCGCTCGTCGAACTGGCCGCGGTTGCAGGCGAGTTCGCAGGGGTGGTAGCAGACTCGCCCGCAAGTCGCGGGCAGGGGCTGTTCCTCGATCAACAGCCGCGCGGCTTCTTCCCAATGGCTCTCGCCGACTTTGCGCAGCCAGCCGGCGACGTCGTTGCCTACAGGGCAGTTGGCTCGGCAGGGCGGCAGCCGCCGGACGTAATGCGGCGTGATGTTGCGCCAAGAGCCGGTTTGAAAGACGTCCGTTCGTCCCCACGAGATGGCCACCGGCGGGATTTCCGCGGCTCGCATCTGCCCTACCGGCTTGGGCGCGCCATGCGCTATGTATTCACGCGCGAGTGCGGGGATGACTTCATAAGGACGTTTCGTTGGCGGATCCTTTAAGTCTTAAAGTCTCAAAGTCTCAAAGTCTCAAAGTCTCAAAGTCTGAAAGTCTCAAAGTCTCAAAGTCTCAAAGTCTGAAAGTCTTAAAGTCTCAAAGTCTCAAAGTCTCAAAGTCTCAAAGTTTAAAAGTCAAAGAGTATAAAGGTTAAAACTTATAAATCTAATAGCTTTCCGACTTTCAGACTTTGAGACTTTGAGACTTTGAGACTTTAAGACTTTAAGACTTTGAGACTTTCAGACTTCCTAAAACTTTCCAACTTTCAGCAGATTGGTCGAAATCACCAGCTTCTGAATTTCGTTGGTGCCCTCTAAGATGCGGGTGATGCGGGCGTCACGGTACATCCGCTCGATGGGATAGTCGGCCATGTAGCCCAAGCCACCGTGAATCTGAACCGCGTGATCTACAACCTTGCACAGGGTCTCTGAGGCGGTCAGCTTGACGATGGCGGAATCGCGCGAAAAGTTCAACTTCTGGTCGCACTTCCAGGCGGTGCGGTACAGGATGCTCTCCAGGCTGTAAATAAGCGTTGCCATCTCGGCCAGCATCCACTTGATCGCCTGATTGTCGCCGATGGGCTTGCCGAACTGGACGCGCTCCAGCGAGTGCTTGATCGACAGGTCGAGGGCTTCCTTAGCCTGGCCCAGACACATCGCGCCCAGCGTCAATCTCCCCACGTCCAGCGTCTGCATCGCCACCTTGAAGCCCTGGTTCAGCTCGCCCAACAGGTTGTCCTTGGGGATTTTTACGTCCTCGAAGAACAGGTCGCTAGTGTGCGAGCCGCGAATTCCCATCTTCTGTTCCGGCTTGCCGAAAGAAAAGCCGACCGCGTCCGCTGGAACGACGAAAGCAGAAATCCCTCTCGTCCCTTTACCGGGATCGGTTACGGCGAAGACGGAGTAAATATCCGCCACACCGCCGTTGGTGATGAAGGTCTTTTGGCCGTTGAGCAGCCAATGATCGCCTTGATCGACCGCCTTGGTTTGCAGGGCGCCAGCGTCGGAGCCAGCCTGCGGTTCGGTCAGCGCGAACGCGCCGATTAGTTCGCCGCGCGCCATTGGCTTCAGCAGCCGCTCTTTCTGGTCGTCGCTGCCTGACAGATAGATCGCCATCGCGCCGATGGACTCATGCCCGCCGATGACAATCGGCGTGGCCATGTCGCCCCGCGCCAGCTCCTCCATCATGATGCAGAAGCCGATTTCGCCGAAGCCTCCGCCGTCGTATTCTTCCGGGAAGACCACCCCGAACATCCCGATTTCGATGGCTTTGTCCAGGACTTCCCGCGAAACTTCGCCGGTCTCGTCCACCGTCGCCGCCCGTGGTCGCAGTTCTTCGTTGGCGAACCGCCGCGCCATCTCGCGCAGCATTTCGTGTTCTTCGGAGAATGTGAAATCCATATTGAAAGCTTCCTGTTAGCTTTGTTGAAGGGGGATCTTGATATGCCCAGCCGACTATTAATGGGTGTAAAATCATTTGGTCATTCGTTGTCATTTCCCAGAAAATAGGTTCTCCGCGTTGGTCAACCGTCTCGGTTGACAAGCGAGACGCTTGTCCTACGCGACCTATTTTCATGTTCCGTGGTGGGGAAGCCACCATGACAATTCCCGCGAAAGCGGGAATCCAGTCTTAAGGCACTTCTGGATTCCACCTTGAGCTGGAATGATGGGCCTGTGCCGCAAAGGTGAGCTGCTGCAGGGTGAGGACACCCTGCAGCAACTATCCAGTCGATGCTCGACGCCCATTAAGGCACAATGACCGAGCGAATGGTGCGCGGGTCGTTCTGGCGCAGCAGGTCGAAGGCGTCGTTGACCTGATCCAGACCGAACCGGCTGGTGACCAGCTCCTTGACCTTGATCTTGCCGATGCGCGCCATCTCGATGATGCGGTTGTAATCGACCGGGCGGCAGCCCAGCGAACCGATCAGCGACTGCTCGTAGAACATAGTCTTGGCGACCGGGATTTCCGCCGTCAAGTGTGTGTAGCCCACAACTACGCAGGTGCCGCCTTTCTTGATGGTGTTGTAAGCAGCAATGATGGTCTTGGGGTTGCCGATGGCTTCGAAGGCGAAATCGACGCCGTCGCCGATAAGTTTGCGAATCTGCTTATCGATGCGCCCGCCTTCGACGTCGTTGGGGTTGATGGTGTATTGCGCGCCTAACATCTTGGCAGTTTCGAGCTTCTCGGGCACCAGATCGACAGCAATCACCGACGCGCCGACCGCTGCCGCCACCTGCACGATGTTAATCCCCACGCCGCCGCAGCCAAACACCGCGATCCACTGGCCGGGCTTGACCTGAGCACGGTTGACCACCGCGTGGAAGGGCGTGGAGATGGCGTCGGCGATAATCGAGCCTTCCACCAGCGGCACACCGTCGGGCAAGGATAGGGCGTCTTTGGCCGGGGCGACAACGTATTCCGCGTAAGCCCCGTCGATGTGGTTGCCGAACATGCGCATGTTGTCGCAGATGTTCTCGCGTCCCAGGCGGCAGGGCGGGCACACGCCACAGGTGACGACCGCGGGCAGCAGGACTTTGTCT
>CAZCEM010000221.1:0-4848 GCA_964497555.1 uncultured bacterium | reverse complement strand
TACTATGTCATGGAGATATTGGTTCCCGGTAATTTGGTCGTGAATAAGAAGGGATTAAGGGGTGCATTATCTTTTGAACATTGAAAAAAGGCGTCGAAGACGCATCATTCCAGCGAAAGCTGGAATCCAGAAAGACTTTTGACAGGATTCCCGCTTTCGCGGGAAGGACTGCACCTCGCTAAATTATTGATATATAATAAGTTATCTCATCCTCCAGCAACTGCGAAACATCAGAAGATGACATGACCGAACTATCAAAGATAATCACGGCTTTAGTGGTACTTTTCACCGCCCTGACAACGGGATTGAGCGCCGCGGTGCAGATAAACGACAACCTTGCCCTGGATGCTGAGTTCCGTCCCCGTGTCGAGTTCGACGACAGAGACTTCAACGTCGCCACCGGCTTCGATTCCTACGGTTCCATCAGAACCCGGCTGGGCTTTAGGATTGAAAAAGCCATCCCAAACACCGCCTTCTACCTCCAGCTTGCGGATTCCCGCACGATGGGCTTCGGAAATCCCTATCTGAACGGCGATCCGCCGGGTCCGAACGGCTGCGACAACAACCTCGGCGTTACCAAGGTTTATGTCGAAATCCGTGATTTTTACCGCCCGGGCACCATGCTGCGAGTCGGTCGTTTCGACAACGACCAAGGTCGCGCTTACATCCTCGGTCCCGGCAACTGGAGCTTCTATGGACCACGAACCTATGACGGATTGAAGGTCGGCGTGGAGACCGAGAACCAGGAGTGGCATCTGTGGACATTCTACGGCGCCAACGGCGACCGGCACTGGATTCCCAGTGACAGCGACCCCGCTAAGACGCCCAATCCCGCTAGGGACTACAAACGCGACCACACTCTTACGGGGGCTGACTACACCTTCTGGAAAAAACAGCTCAACCTGTTGACCTTCCTCGACCTCGACCAGCAGCCGGTTCTCGACACTCTCCACTACGAAAGAAATGTGACTTCTTCGCGTTGGACGTTTGCGGGAAATCTAAAGCTTCGACCGTTCAAGAAAAAGCCAGGGCTGTGGTTCGACGGCGACCTAGCTTGGCAGACCGGCTCGATGGGGCTGGCGTATGGAAAGGCGGACATAGCAGCGTGGATGTTCGCGGGGGATCTGGCTTATCACCACCAGGATCCGCTTGACTTATGGTGCGGACTGGGCTTTCACTTCACCAGCGGCGACGACGCCGCTGATTCGTTGGACGCCGGATGGTTCTGGGATGACTACTCGTCCAAGCACAAGATTCACGGGCACATGGACTATTTCACCAACGACCTGGGCATCAAAGCCAACGGACTGCGGGACTACATGCTTCGGGCGGGGCTTGAGCCGCTCAGGAACCTGTCGGTAGCTGTTGACTTTCACCATTTCATGGTTCAGGAGGCGTTCCCGTCGAAACTGGATGGAAGCGGCACCAACACTCTGGGGCAGGAGTTAGACATTCTGGCGGCTTGGCAGGCGCGCAAGGGTCTGACGCCGCAATTAGGCCTGGATTTCTTCTGCCCTACCGAGGAGTGGAAGGGAGAAGACGCGAAGCCGGCGTTTTTCGTCTATCTGGTGTTGACCGCGCAGATTTAGATTTCCTATTTGAAGATGAATTGTTATCAAGCAGATATGTTTAGAGTTCAAGCTTCAGCTTACACGCGCTAAAGCCCAACCCTAAATTCATAGTTTGAATGCGACTTAGCACGAGACCGAAGAATTATCTTTGGGCCAAAACCTCACCCCATGAACGAGACCATTCTTATAGTGGAAGACGACCCTCAACTGCGCGCCGGGCTGCGGGACAACCTGCAGTTTGAGGGGTATCAAGTGCTGTCCGCCTGGAACGCCGCCGAGGGCGAGGTGCTGTGGCGGAAACACCAGCCTCATCTAACGCTGCTGGACGTGATGCTGCCCGGCCGCGACGGCTTTCGACTGCTGCGCGACATGCGCCAAGCCGGCTACGACACCCCCGCACTGATGTTGACGGCTCGCGGCGAGGAATGGGACCGTGTTCGCGGCTTCCGCTCCGGCTGCGACGATTACGTGGTCAAGCCCTTCAGCGTCCTGGAGCTGCTCGAGCGCATCCGTGCGGTGTTGCGCCGCTCAGGCAAATCCGCCGCACCGCTGGAGGCGCTCGCGGTGGGAGACGTTGTTCTGGACGCCGGTTCTCATGAGTTGCGCGTCGGCGAAACTATAATTTCCCTTAAGGCCAAGGAATGCGAGCTGTTGGCTTACTTCCTTCGCTCGCCGGGGCGGGTCATTCCCCGCGCGGAGTTGCTGGCGAATGTCTGGCAGGCTTCGCCGGAGATAGAAACCCGTACGCTCGATGCCCACGTGGCCTCCCTGCGCCGAGTCTTAACCGACAGCAGCATGATTATCGAGACCATTTACAAAGTCGGCTACCGCCTCACCCCTAAAATTCTTAATTCTTAATTGATTTTTACCCCGGCGGCCATTTCATCGGTCTGCCGCCCAGCAGGTGCAGGTGGAGGTGATATACCTCCTGTCCCGCGAGAGGTCCGCAGTTGATGACCAGCCGGTAGCCATTGTCTGCTACGCCCAGTTCCCGCGCGAGGCGGCTGGCTGCCAGCACCATCCGCCCCACCAGTTCAACGTCGCTGATTTCGAGGTGGTTCAGGGTCGGGATGGGGCGCCGGGGAATGATGAGCACGTGCTGAGGCGCTTGAGGATTTATGTCACGAAACGCAACGATGTCGGAATCGCTGTATAAAATCTCCGCCGGTATGTCCCCATCGGCGATTTTCTGAAAAAGGGTCTTCATTAGAGGCTCCTATATAATTTTGTGGCTCTTCAGGTGACCGTACAGGTCCACGATTATCACCTGAATCACAGAATACAAAGGCACGGCGATGAACATGCCTACCGCTCCGGCGAGCTTGCCGCCCACCAGCACCCCCACCAGCACCACCGCCGGATGAACATGCATCGAGCGGGATACTATCAACGGCTTCAGCACGATGTTGTCGATGATCTGAATCAAGACCATGGCTAACGACGCCCAGAATAGCTGCCAGCCGGGTTCAGGATTGGTGATGAGGATGATACCCGCAACCGGGAAATAAGCCATCAGAGGCCCGAAATAGGGAATCATGTTGAGAAAACCGTTCATCAAGCCCAGCAGCAGCGCGAAGTTGACGCCCAATATTCCCAGCGCCGGCCAGGTCAGGAGCCAGATGAACAACGACTCCAACATGATGCTGCGGATGTAAGCGCCAAGCTTATCGTCAATGCGGTGCATCAACGACAGCGACATCTCGAAGTAACGGTTGGGAATATGCTCCACTAAACGCTTGATGATGACTGGTCTTTCAGCATGAAAAACGTCAACACCGGCACCACCGTCGCCAGCAGCACGACGTTGACCAAGCCCGAGACCAGAGTTGTCGAATGCCTAAGAAAACCGGCAAGCATTGCGTTTAAACGCGCTGCTCCAGCATCCGCCCAAGCGGGATCAGGCCTCAGCCGGGCAGCCGACTCCGGAATGACGCTGTTTATCCAGACTATAACGCTTCTAAGGGTCGCCGCCAAATCGACCGACTCAATGTTTCGAGTCAGCGATACTACCTCCTTAACCATCAAGGGAAAGAGTAAAACCACCACCGCGACCACCAACAACCCAACGGCGCTGAACAACACCGCCACCGCTGCGGTTCGAGACATCTCCATCCTCTCCAGCGCCTCCGTCCCCGGCCGGAACACATACATCAGCGTCAGCGATACCAGTGTCATCACAAACAAGTCAGTGACATAGGGGAAGACCAAGACGAACGCTATCACCGAGAGAATGGAAATCCCCCCGATGAACAGACTCCGAAAGAGAGGCTTGACGGCGCGAGACGCTTGAATCATCGGGAACTCAGCGTCGAGCGCGGTTGTGATGACTCCGAGAGCACTCGATTGGCTTCCCGCAGACGGAAGGAGATGATCCTCGCCAGCCGCCGCATGAGAATAATCCCCAACGCGGGCCGGCGGTTCATCAGAGCTTCCAGTTGGGGGCGGAAGATGGCGATCAGCTGGGTTGGCTCGGCAACCAGGGCAGTGGCGCTGCGCTCGAAATCATCGACCAGCGACATTTCACCGAAGAAATCGCCCTCTATGAGCCGAGCCAGCTCGAGCTGACGGTCGTCAGCCACCCGGATGATTCTCACCGCCCCGGAGACGATGATGTACATCCCCAGTCCCGGCGTGCCCTGCAGAAAGATGGTTTCGCCCGCCTGAAACTGGCGTTCGTGAAACAGGTCCGTCAGTTCCCGCCAGTCGCGGCGGGACAGGTTTTCAAACAGGGGGTTGCGCTGCAGCGTTTCCCGGGGGGCGGCGTTAGGCAGGAGCATCTCCCGATGCACCGGAAACCACTCGGGGCTGGGAAAGATTTCGCGTGAGGTTATTTCTGGCTCGGACATGGGAACGTGTTGAGAAACTGTGGCTGACAGTGGCGTTTATCACCAGCGAGAGACCCGCTTCACTCTCAGAATCAATGAAATAAATAATTTCCAAACTTGCAAGCAATCGGTCGGGCTGCCGCCGCCGTCGTTTGCGCTTTCGCAGGATTGTTATAGAAGACACATCATTCCAGCGAAAGCCGGAATCCACGAAGACGCATCATTCCCGCGAAAGCCGGAATCCACGAAGACGCATCATTCCCGCGAAAGCCGGAATCCACAAAGGCGCATCATTCCAGCGAAAGCTGGAATCCACGAAGACGCATCATTCCAGCGAAAGCCGGAATCCACAAAGGCGCATCATTCCAGCGAAAGCTGGAATCCAACTTTCGAACTTCTTATACTAAATCGCAATCAATAGGTCATTATTGCAAGCAAGGCGTCAAAGGAAT
>CAZCEM010000220.1:0-4853 GCA_964497555.1 uncultured bacterium | reverse complement strand
TTGAAGGGGCTATTTTCTGGGAAATGACAGCGGAGAGGTTCGGAATGACAGCGGATGGGCAGCATTGAGTTGAGAGTTTAATCTAAAAAAGAGTTTTTCAGCAGACCCTGCTTATGCAGCGTTTGAATTTTAAGCAGCTTCAATCCTAAGCTGATCCAGTGCGAAAACAGCAGCGCTGGGTTGGATTGAGGCGTTTAAAAGTTAATACGAAGGAATTCTTCCCAAAGATGGAACTTATCCGTTTTCAGAAACTACAAGGATTAGGGAATGACTTTATCCTCTTCGACGCCGGCGAACTGGACAGCATTGGCAGGGAGAAGCTCGACATCCCAAGCTTATGCGACCGTCGTTTGGGGATAGGCGCGGACGGAGTTTTAATATACCAAGTAGCGCGGACGGGTGTCGAGGTCAGTATGGTCTATTTCAACGCTGATGGCAGCCGCGCGGAAACCTGCTTCAATGGTCTGCGGTGCATCGCCTTGTGGGCTGTTCTCAACGGCGATGTTCAACGGGGGAAGCCCTTTGTGATTCAATCCGATGCCGGTCCTGTGGCGGCTGCGGTTATGCTTGAAAGCGACGAGGCGGTGGTGGAGCTTGCCGGAGGCGTCAGCCGCAGGAACTTGATAAGAGGCGCGGTCGAGCCTGTTGACGGATGTGAATGGGATTTAAACTTCGACTTCGGCTCTCTCAAGGGCATCCCAATGTCCATCGGCAATCCTCATTTCATCGTCTGGCGAACCCAAGGAGATATTACCGCGCTGAATGATGAAGTTGCCACCATTGGCGCGCGGGTGGAGAAGGCGCGTTACTTTCCGGACGGAACCAACTTTGAACTCGCGGTTAAGGTCGATGACCAGTGGATTCGCATGGCAGTGTGGGAGCGGGGGGTAGGGCTGACCAAAGCCTGCGGATCCGGCGCCGCCGCCGCCGTTTGCAGCGGTGTGTTATCGGGCCGGCTGGCAGCCGACACACCTATCGACGTCGAGATGGCTGGAGGCCGTCTTAGCATTGAGGCGTTGTCAGCCTCAGGACGGATTAAAGTCCAAGGCCCCGCGGCGCATGTATTCTCCGGCAAATTCGAAGTCGGATTGTTCACTCGTTCTTTAGCTGCCTCATGAGCGAAGCCTTCAAACCAGCCGAGCGCCTGAACCTGCCCGCTTATCCCTTTGCAGAATTGGAGCGCAAGGCGAGTCGGCTCAAGCGCGAAGGCAAACCGCTGTTTGACCTGTCCATCGGCGATCCCGACCTACCGCCGCCATCGTTTTTAGTGGATGCGGTCAAGAGGGCGCTGGACGAGCCTCGTGCGCATGTTTATCCCACCAGCCGCGGCGACGTCGAAACCCGCCGTTCAGTGGCGCGATGGTTTGAAAAGCGTTTCCATGTCGAATTGGATCCGGAGACGCAGGTCTGCATTCTCATCGGCGCGAAGGAAGGATTGGCGCATTTCGCCCAAGCGGTAGTCAATCCGGGCGACGTCGTCATAGTGCCTGAGCCTTCGTATCCGGTCTATGGTCGCGCGGGGGGGAGGCTAGTGCACGGCAAGGTGGTGACCATCCCGCTTGAACCGGAGAGGGGATTCCTGCCGGATTTGAAGAAGTTGCCGGAAGCGCGTCTTCTGTATTTGAATTATCCCAATAATCCCACTGGCGCTGTGGCAGACGAGGATTTCCTGCGGGAAGCGGCGTCAATGATAGAAGCGAGGCCTGAGTTGACCGTGGCCTATGACATGGCTTACAGTGAGGTGGTGTTTCAGGGACAAGCTCGGTCGCTGCTGGAGTTCACTAAGCGGGCGATTGAGTTTCATTCGTTGTCGAAGATGGCGAACGCAACCGGCTACCGGGTTGGTTTCGCGGTCGGCGATTCGGATATGATAAACGCTTTGGTGAGGGTCAAACAGGAACTGGACAGCGGCGTGCCCCGGCCGTTCCAGCGAGGTTTGCAAGCGGTATTGGATTCCTACGAAGGCGATAATCCCTGTCCGGAAATCTTGACGTGCAGGGCTGTCTATCAGAGACGCCGGGAAAGGCTGTTAGAGGCGGTCGAGGAGATGGGCTTTCCGGTATTTCGCTCGCCGGCTGCGTATTATGTCTGGTTCAAAGCGGGGGAGGATGAACTGCCTTTCATCAATCGAGCGCTGGAACTCGGCGTGCTGCTGACGCCGGGGCGGATATTCGGCGAGAGGGGACGAGGCTGGGCGCGAGCCTCCATCACCGCGCCGGACGCTCATATCGACGAAGCCATTAACAGATTGAATGGCATGAAGATAGGACGACAACTTAAACCAATGCTGTAAATGTTCCATCGGGAAGAGGTCTTCGAGGAATTCGAGCCGTGTCCGTCAAAGAGGATACGTGGTCCGCGATTTAAAAAATCACTGGGGCAGCATTTTCTGCGGGATCCAAACACGGCTTTGCAGATTGCCTTAGCCGTGCCGACGGACGTTTTAGCGGTTGAGATTGGCCCCGGGGATGGATTTCTGTCAAAGGAGTTGCTGGAGACCGGTCACCGCCTTTTGGGCGTGGAGATTGATCCGGAATGGCGGGAGCGTCTTCAAAACCGTCTTCAGAACAACCTCAACTTCAAGCTGATAATCGGCAATATCCTGACTCTCGACTGGGACAGCCTGGCGACTAAGGAAGAGTCGCTGTGCGTGGTCGGCAATCTGCCCTACCATCTGACGAGTCCGGTGCTGTTTTCGGTTTTCAGACGGGTACGCGAGCGAAAGCCGCCGACCATCCAACAAATGGTCGTCATGGTGCAAGCCGAGGTCGGCAGACGTCTCACCGCGTCGCCCGGCAATAAAACCTATGGGGCGCTGACTCTACTGGCAAAATATCACGCTGAAGTCGAGCTGCTCTTTACGGTTCCCGCGTCAGCGTTTGTTCCTCGACCGGCAGTTGACGGCGCGGTGCTGCGATTTGTCTTTCACGCCCAGCAAGCGGTTCCAACTATGAATTATGACCTTTTCCGCCGGGTTGTACGAGGCTGCTTTGCTCAGCGCCGCAAGATGCTGCGCAACGCGATATGCGTAGTGAATGGCCTTCCGCCGGGCTGGGAGTCGCTCCCGTTCGATTTTACCAAGCGTCCGGAGCAATTCACGTTTGATGAGTATGTTAAACTGACCGCCGGCTTGGCTGAACTCTTAAGGGACAAGGTATGAGCGAGCCTGAACTGAACATCGAAGAACCGCTGACACCTGAGAAGTGGTTGGAACTCATTGAGACCTTGTCGCGCGAGGAACTGATAGCAGCGCTCAAGCGGCAGCATCCGGGCGACATCGCCGCCCTGCTTGAGCAAGTGCCCAACTACTTCCAGATTCACCTCTTTGACCTGCTTGACGACGAGCAAGCTGCTGACGTCCTTCCAGAGTTGGATGAGCCTGACCAGTCGCGGCTGATTGAGCAGCTTCCCGACCAGCGTGTCAGCGCTATCGCCGCCAATCTGTCCACCGACGAAGCCACCGACCTGCTGTCGCAGTTGGACACCGAGCAGGCGCAGGACATCCTGGAGCAGCTTCCGCAGCCTCTGCAGCAGCAGGTCGCGGAACTCCTGAACTACGAGGAGGACTCCGCCGGCGGCATCATGGCAAAGGAAGCGGTTTCCGCACCGCTTTCAGCGTCGGTCGGAGAGGTGATTGACCTATTGAGAAAATCGCCGTGGAAAGACGAAGAGCTTTACAATATCTACCTTGTCGATGAAAAAGGCATGCTGGAGGGATCGGTATCGATCAAGGACCTGGTGCTGGCGTTGCCGACGCAGCCTGTCGCGGATATCGTGAATGATGAACTGGTGAAGATTCCGCTGGGGATGGATCAGGAGGAAATCGCAGAGCAGTTCCGACGCTATGACTTGGTCTCAGCGCCGGTGGTGGATGAACAGGGTCGCTTTGTAGGTCGTATCACCCATGACGACATTCTGGACATTTATGCCGAAGAGGCTGAAGAAGACTACGCGCGCTTGACCGGTCAGGAGGAGATCGATCCCAGCGAGCGCTCGCTGTTCCGCAACATGCGGTACAGGCTGCCCTGGCTGATGTTGGGCATGATAGGCAGTCTGATTTCGGCTACCGTTATCGCCAAGTACGAGATAAGCATCTCCAAACTGACGGCGCTGGTTTTCTTTCTGCCTTTAATCGGCGCGACCGGCGGCAACACCGGCATCCAGGCCTCGTCGGTCATGGTGCGCGGATTGGCTACAGGCGAGATTAGCTTTTTCGGTATGGGGCAGCGCATCTTTCGGGAGATGGGCATTGCCTTGTTAATCGGTCTGCTGCTGTCTTCGGTCATCTTTCTATTGTCATGGGTGTGGCAGAAGGACTTGTTATTGGCGCTGGTGGTGGCAGTATCCCTCCAGTCAGTGGTCTTATTTGCCACGATAATGGGGACCTTTGTGCCTTTGACTTTGAAGAAGTTCGGCTTGGATCCGGCATTGGCGACGGGACCTTTCATCACCCTGACCAATGACATCATGGGCGTGCTGGTGTATCTCTGCATCGCTTCAGCGGTCTTATTCTGAAAATGGGATACAATGACGATTGAGATTTGTCAAATGAAACATCTCGCTTGACTAAATTTATGCCATCTATTATATTTTTTTAATTTAAAGAATGAAAATCCAACTTTCACATTTAGCCAACGGGGAAAACGTCTGGCAGGAAACGGTAACTGCCGCAGAACTGGAACTGAATACAGCGCAATTTTCCAAGATGGTTCTGGTTTCCCTGAAGGCGCATAAACGTTTCGGCAAGCTGGACGTGAAGGTTCAAGCGAGCAGCGTGGCCGCTTTTCTCTGTGACCGATGCGGGGAGAGTTTCACCCGTGAAGTCGTCGGACGCTGCTCGGTGCATTTCATAC
>CAZCEM010000219.1:0-4872 GCA_964497555.1 uncultured bacterium | reverse complement strand
GCGCATCATTCCAACGGAAGCTGGAATCCAGAGAATGCGCCGAAGGCGCATCATTCCAGCGGAAGCTGGAATCCAGAATAATACTTGTAACTGCTTGTCATTACAAGAATTAAACTCTCAATCTGGATTCCCGCTTTCGCGGGAATTGTCATGGTGGCTTCCCCACCACGGAATATGAAAACTTCCGCGACTTTCCATCGGCAGCGCAGGACTCCATGCACGTGGGGGGCGGACTTAAGTCCGCCCTCAAAGAGAAAGGGGCAGTTTTCTGGGAAATGACAGTGCGAAACTTCAGTACATTAGAACATGAACAACTGCCAAACATTTACAAAGAACATGCAGACTCGGAACTCTTGGATTGGGAGGCGTTTGATTATCCGAGCGCTTCAAGTGTTGCTTATCGTGCTGGCGGCGAGTCCGGCAGCGGCAGACCTCCACTGGGAATTTCTGAATCCATACCCGGTGGCGGGCAATATCGTCGCGATGAGTTGGACCAGCGAGGGTGTCGGATTTCTCATCACCGACGCCGGCATCATTGTTCGCTCCACCGACAACGGTCGAATCGCGACCAGGCTGGCGCTGCCCGAAGGCTGCGAAGGCTTCCTTGACGTTGTATTCTTCGACTCCGAGTGCGGATGGGCACTGGGCAGCCAGGACGTCGATGAGCCTTGGCGGCAGTATCTTTACTGGACGGCGGATGGCGGCCGCGCCTGGCGGGCTGTCAGTCTCGGCTCTGAGCAACAGCCCGCGGGCTACGTCAGCCTCTTTTTCCTGAATCCTGCCCTCGGCTGGGTATGCGGCAGCGTGACTGCCGCCGGATCCCTTCAGCCAGCGGTGGCTCGGCTGGATAACTACGCGGTCTCCTTTGAAACAGCGCTGCCGCAGGGACGAAACCTTAGACTAAATGATGTGTTTTTCCAAAACAGCAGTTTGGGTATAGCCGTCGGTCAGCACGGTTACATCGGCTACACTGAGACCGGCGGTCAGCAATGGACAGCCGCGGCGCGGGTCACCGACCTGGAACTGCTGTCGGTCTGCTGTGTGGATTTCAACGCCTGCGCCGTTGGCGGCGATTTTGACACCGGACTTATACTTAATTCCCTGGACGGCGGAGTGAACTGGGCGGTGCTGGAGAACCACCCGGCGGATTCGCGTCTGGTGAAAGCCGTGGTCTCCAACGACGGCTCCTGCCTGGCCCTCGCCTCCGGCTGGGGGCAGGTGCCCGGTCGGGTCTTATCCACTGCCTATCCGGTCGGATACGCTTGGGAGTCGATATATGATTTGCCGGCTCGACAGGTTCTCAGGACTCTAGAGAAGGCATCCAATTGCGTTTATATCAGCGGCGACAACGGATTCTTGGTCGAGTTGACTCTCAATCACGGCGTCAGCGCCAGACAGATTTCGCGCAATCTCATCACCGGGTCGGTGCAGAGCGCCTATCTCCTCAACGACCGAGTGGGTTGGTTTGCCGGCGAAAACGGGTGCCTGTTGTCCACGAGCAACGGCGGATCCACATTAAATGTGTTGGAAACAGGCATTCAAAATACAATATACAACGCCTATTTTCTCGACCAATCCACCGGTTTTCTGACTTGTGAATTCAGCGCTGAGTATTACACTGCCAACGGAGGGCGGACCTGGCAGCCCCTTAATATCGCTGATGACAACGTCAACCTGATAACCTTCTCAGGTCAGCGCGGCTACGCCACCCACGGAACAGCGGTGTCGGTGTCGAACGACGCCGGCCGCTCATGGACCGCTCAGGAAGTCATTCAAGGCGCGCGTGTGCCCGCGATTGCGTTGTCCTCTCCAGTTGATGACATCGCCTATGTCGCATCGACGGGCGACTCACTGCGCCGGACGTCGGACGGCGGCCGGAGCTGGCAGGCGGTGAACGCGCCGTTCAGCAACTGCTATGGCGTGTGCTTTATCAGCCAAGAAACGGGTTGGGCGCTGGCGCCGGCTGTGCAGGGCGGCATCCGGCTGTACTCCACCATCAACGCCGGCGAAACCTGGCAGGCGGGAACGCGCTTTGACTTCATACCTAACGGCGTGCATTTCTTCGATATTGGTCATGGCTGGATCTGGGCAAATCCCGGGCGGGTGGTCGCCACCGAGGACAGTTCGAAGCATTGGAACGACATGAACATCGGCGTCGAGCGGATTCTGCGGCGGATTCACGTGGACCGGCCCAATCGGCTGTGGATTGTCGGCGACGGAGGCTTAATCGCCCGTTGGGGTGAGAACTGGCTCAGCGCCCCGCCTGAAGAGAGTCCGCCGTGGACCGGATTCAGGCTGCTGCAGGCTTATCCCAATCCCACCAACGGTTGTTTGAATCTCAATGTCAGCATCTCAATGCCGGGGTCTTACCGTCTCACGCTGCTTGATATGACGGGGCGGAGGGTGCTGAGTAGGGATGAGTTTCTCGGTGCTCAGACGGCGGCGCTGCTGACGCTGGATCTGAACGCCCTGCCTTCGGGGTGCTATCAGGTGTTGCTGCAGGGAACCAGGGAAGTCAGTTCCACTCGTTTCATCTTGCTTCGTTAAGGGATAGAAAGCGGAGGAGCGATGAGTTTCGCAAGGCGCTGCTATGCGCGAGCTTAAGAAAGGCAGCTCCATTCCTGGCTGGCTGGTTATTTTCGCGCCGGTTGCCATTATTTCGCTGCTTATGATTTTTCAAGGCCCGCCTTGGGTGAAGAAGGTCTCTGAGAAAGCTTCCCGTAGCGAAGCCCTTAATCTAATCGACCTCGGCAAGCAGTTATTAAAAGAGGGCAAGAATGCTGAAGCCTTTCTGCAAATTGACGGAGCGCTTAAAATGTGTCCGGATTTTGTTGAAGCTCATCTAAGCATGGGACTTCTCCTTAACGCCATCAGTCGTAAAAAGGAAGCCATTGAATCTTTCGAGAAGGCCGTCGCGTTGGATCCAAAGAAAAAGGAGCTGCTGTACAACAATATTGGTTTGATATACTACGATTTGGGCGACTACGAAAGGGCGCGGGAGATGTTTTACAAATCGGCCTCCCGCGGCTTGAGACCAGCCAAGATCTGGCGCAATATCGGCATGGTGGAGGAAAAACTCGGAAACAAGGAGGCGGTCATAATGGCTTACCTGCAAGCCATTGAACACCGGCCGACCTTGACGAATCTTTATATGGACATGTTGAAGGAGAGCAGCGACGAGGACGTCTATGCCTGGTGTGTGGATACCATAAAGATTCAGCTTGAAAAAGGACTAAGTCAGGTGGATCTCGAGCGATACGATTCCAAGACTGTAGATTCGTATCTGAGCCGCAACGCCGGCCTGAGTTCCGATTATTTGAACTTGGCGCGGGCCTATGAATCGGCGCAGGAATATCAGGACGCGCTGTACTACTTCGAGATCTATCTGCGCCGGCAGCCTGGGGATTTATCAACTCGCAATCGGATGGGAGTCACGTTAGCGCGTTTGGGGAGGTTCTCAGAGGCGGAAAGGGTATTCGCACAAACCTTGCGGCAGGATCCTGACAATGTCGGCGCCAAGAAAGCCCTGCAGATGCTGCGAGGCTCCGACGCGTCAGATGAAGACCTGCTGCGTTAAAAACGGGGAGCTTGATTCGAGATGAAGAAACTCAAGAATCTTAAGAGGATTGAACCATGTTTGCCCTCCTACGGGTGGCTGATACTGGGCGCCCCGTTTTCCATTATTGTGCTTCTGTGGGTATTTCAAGGATTGCCGTGGGTGAAGGATCAGTCGGCGCAGGGCGCTCAAGCGGAGGCGCTCTCCAATAATTCACTGGGGGAGATAGCCATGAAGGAAAAGCGCTATCAGGATGCCTTCAATCAGTTCAACCGGGCGATATATATTAAAAGCGACTATACGGAAGCTTATGTGAATCTGGGGATTCTCTACCATCTCATCGCGCGGGACGCGCGAACCAAAGGCGACAGCGCCCAGGTGTATCAGCTTGAGCAGCAGGCGGTCTCCACGCTCAAAAGCGCCACCAGATTTGGCGCCAAGAAGAATGAGATGATCTATAACAATTTAGGCATGGTGTACGCTTCTCTGGCTCAATTAGACACCGCGGAGGCGATGTTCAGGCGGGCGCTGGAGTTCGGAGTCAATCCTGCGCCGATCTGGCGCAACATCGGCGAATTAGCCATGCAGCGAGGGCATTGGGAAGGAGCGATAGAGGCTTATTCTAACGCCATCGCCAGCCGACCGACCCTGACGAACATGTTTGTCGAGATGCTGAAGAACGCCTATTACTCGCCGGATAATGATGATTATGCAGCCCTGGTCAAAGAATGGCTGGAGCGAGGACTCGATTCCACCGACTTCGACCGCTACGATGAGCAGACCGTGAATCAGTTTCTCCGGACTAATGAAAAAACTGGCGGGGATTACAAGGACTTAGCCCTCGCCTGGGAGAAGAAAGGCGGCATTGACGAAGCGCTGAGGAATTATCAGACGGCGGTTCAGTACAAACCGAACTGGTCGGCGGTTTTCAACCGGATGGGCATAATCTGCGCTCGGCGGGGTGAATATGACCAGGCGGAGAAGGCCTTTCGGCGGGCGCTGGCGGCTGATCCCCGCGACAGCGGCGCCCGCGAAAACCTCGAGTTTCTTAAGAAAAAATTAGCTGGAGCTTCAGCGGCGGACAACTGAAGCAGCGTTCCTTTGAAAATAGGCTTCCGGATGCTGTGTGGAACGGGCCTCTAAGCCCGACCGAATCAGTACGACAGGCTTATGGTAATGTACTAATTAGGGTCTGCTGAAAAACTCTCTTTTATGAGAAAATATAAGGCTGACCTGGGGGATCTCGTGTCTGAGGGGCCGTCGCGCTGTCATTTCCCAGAAAATAGCGCCTGCGACGCGTAGGTCGGGCCTCCGAG
>CAZCEM010000218.1:0-4873 GCA_964497555.1 uncultured bacterium | reverse complement strand
GGGCGGACTGAAGTCCGCCCTCAAAGAGAAAGGGGCTATTTTCTGGGAAATGACAACTAATGTCCAATAGATTCTGCCCCTACTAATATAAATCGCCTTCTATGGGATGTCAAGCCAAACTACGGGCGGCAGTGTTTGAATCTCAGACAGCGAATTGCCTCGTGCATGTGATCGAGGCGGGATTGTCATTTGAGATGGTGGCATAATCCCTGAAACTTTCGTATTATATATAGCTGAAGGATTTACTGTGACATCTGAAGACTCCCATCTGACAAGCTGCCTCTCCAAGTTGGGATTCTCAGGAAACCAGAGACCGATGCCCAATACCGAAGAACTGTTCCAGAAACTCAAACGCGCCGATCCGGGCTACTACACCCGCGAAGTCTGCGAGAACCTTGGCTCAAAGTTAGACCGGATCCGCGAACTCAAGAACCGACGCAACGCCGTGTTGCTGGTGCATAACTACCAGCGCCCCGAGATATTTGAAGTTGCTGACTTCCTTGGCGATTCGCTGGGTTTGTCACTGAATGCCTCTGAAGTGGGCGACGCTGAGGTTATCGTCTTCTGCGGGGTGCACTTTATGGCTGAGACCGCCAAAATCGTCAGTCCGACCAAGACAGTCCTGCTGCCGAATATGCAAGCTGGTTGCACCCTCGCTGATTCTGCCGACGCTGACGACCTCACCGACCGCATCATCGAACTGCGGCGCGACCACCCCGATCTGGGCGTAGTGTGCTACATCAACACTACCGCTGCGGTCAAAGCCCAATGCGACGCCTGCTGCACCTCCTCCAACGCCGTGAAAATCATCCGCGCGCTGCCCAACCAAACGATACTGTTCCTGCCCGACCAGAATCTCGCCCGCTACACGGCACAGGAAGTTCCCGAGAAGAACATCATCGCCTGGGACGGCTACTGCGATGTGCATCACAACCTCCAGCCCGAAGCCATCCGCCGCATCCGCAACGCCTATCCCAATTTGAAGGTGCTGGTTCATCCCGAATGCCGCAGCGATGTGGTGGCGCTCGCTGACAAAGTCCTGTCCACCTCCGGCATGGTCAAATTCGCGGCTAACAGCGACGTCGAGCAGTTTTTAGCGGTTACGGAATGCGGCTTATCGGACCTGTTGGCGATTCAAGTGCCCAACAAGAGGTTCTTCCGTGCTTGCAATATCTGCCGTTATATGAAGATGATCACATTGGACGACGTCATCAATTCGTTGGAGAGGATGCAGCCGGAGATAATCCTCGACGAGGAGATCCGCACAAAGGCCGAGCGCTCGATTCGCCGGATGTTCGAATTGTCGGATCCGCAGCGGGTGCCGGTGGCGCTGCGGGCGATTGGTTGATTGAGAGGAGGCCGTTATCTTGTCTGATTTCAGCTTTGAATCCTTCCGTCGGTTGGTCCTTGAAACTCGCTCCACCCGCCGCTTTGTGTACTCGCAGCCCGTTCCGGCGGAGACACTGCGGCAGTTGGTCGATGTGGCCCGCCAGACTTCGTCTTCACGCAACCGCCAGCCCTTGAAGTATATACTCGTCAACAGCTGTCAAGCGCGGGATGCCGTGTTCTCATGTCTCAACTGGGCTAAAGCCCTCAACCAGTGGGGAGGTCCAAGCGAGCAGGAACGCCCCGGCGGCTATATCATCATCCTTGGCGATAAGACCGTCTCCGACAACTTCAGCGTTGACCATGGAATCGCTGCCGTTGTCATGATGTTAGCTGCGAAAACCCTGACGCTGGGCGGCTGCATTCTGGCGTCGGCAGACCGTGAACGGCTGCATGAGACTTTAAATATCCCGGTTCACTTGGAGATACTGCTGGTTTTAGCATTGGGGATCCCCGCCGAGGAGGTTGTATTGGAGCCTATGGAACGGGCGGAAGGTCGGCCTTACTGGCGTGACGAAGCCGGACGCCACCACGTGCCGAAACGCTCGCTCGAGGAGGTTACATTTGCGGAGTTCATTGAATGACCGTCATGTCGAGGGCAGTGCAACAAACGTTGAAAACAGCCGGCGTCTATATCGTCCATACCGTCCATTTTATTCGCCTTAGGAGAAACATGTCCAGCAAGCTGGACATAGCACACACCAAGTGACAGGGCTATTTCAAAAGGGGGGTGTGCAGTATTTGTCCGATTTGCGAAAACTATTCGCAATTCTCCGACAATTCGTCCCTGTGGATGCCATCAGTTAAGCCTTGTGGATATGGTATGTTATTTGCGATATATCTCTCAGTTAAAAACTCAGCGGCGATGACGGCGAACAGTTGGCGTTTTTCTTTTTCGACCCTGAGGAATATTAAACCTGATTGGTCCTTTGGAGTGGCAGTCAGGCTGACTAGGCTCGTCAGGCGCGGTCTGGATTGAGACCGTGGTAATTGTTTGGCATCCTGCGACCCAAAACGAGTTTAAATCCACGGAGATGCGCGTAATGCAATTTCGAGACCTTTTCTCCGCACCGGTATGGTTACTGGCTTTGCTTTTAGGGGCGGCGCCGGTTTTAGGCGGCTCCGCAGCGGAATCAGAATTCGGCCCCAACAATCTGATTCTCAGCTCCCCCCGCAGTCTTAACGACAATGCGACGGTAGTCAGCGCGGACGCTGCTGCTGTCAACCTCGAATTCAACCTGTCCGCGGTTGAAAGCCAGACGGTGAACCTCGATGGTGAAGACCGCGCCTTTCTTACGCTGCCCGGCGAAGGCGTCACCTTGGAATACGGCAAACCCCTGCTGCCTATGGTCAGTCGTTTCGTGGTGGTTCCTCCTGATAAGGCCGTGGAGCTGTCATACAACATTGTCAGCCAAACCCAGGTCGCAGCAGTCAATCCTCCGGCGCTGGCGACGGATAAGCAGCTAATCTTGGGTGCGCCGCTCACCCCGCCTGAGCTTAAAGATATCTATCCCTCCCGACCGGTCGAGATGAGCGAACCGATTGTGATTCGCGGCGTGCGTCTGGTTAAAATCACCACCTATCCCATCCAGTACGATCCTCAGCGCAACCAATACATCCATAACGAGCAGATAAACACCGAACTGCATTTCACCGACAACGAGCCTGTCAATCCCGCGCTCATGCCGAATCGCCGTCATCGCAGCCAGGAGTTTCTGAATGTAATCCGAAATCTGGCGGTCAACGGAGACCAAGTCGGGCGCGACGATCCCGACCGCGACGCAGATCCGGAATACATTGGACATTATTTAGTAGTCATTCACAGCAGTCTGGTGCAATATGCCGGAGACTTCATTGAATGGCGCCGCAAAAGCGGCTATAAAGTGGATATCCTGGTGCCGACGACTCCCACCGACCCCGCCCGCACGAAAAACGAGATTCAAGCCCGCTACAACGAATATCTAAACGCCGGCGAGGACCCCTTCGATTTGCTGATGCTGGTCGGCGACTACAGCCGCTATGACAACGTCGGCGTCAACGGCGTGAACATCCTGGAGAGCCATACCGGCACCTCTGTGTGGGGCGTGGCGATTAATCACGCGGACTACCTGCATGGCTGTCTGGAAGGCAACGATGAAAATCCCGACGTCGCCATCGGGCGCTGGATCGCCGGCGACGCCAACATCATGGGTCTGGCTTCCGGACGCACCCTCATGTACGAAGCCACACCGGAAATGCGCGACGTTTCCTGGTTCAACCGGGTGGCGGTTTATTCGCAGCATTGGGGCAATTCCGAGTTCTCAGCTTGGAATGTAACCATTCACACCAACGTGCGCTGGGCGGAGGAAGTCTGCCAGCACGTGGGTTATCAAGATATAAACACCTATGAGCGCTATCAATGGGACCAACAAGGTGCTGTCATTGGACCCTGGGTGCGCGACCTTTACAACCGAGGCGTCAACCTCTTGCTGGGCCGCGCTGAAAACTACTTCTGGCGCAATAACTTCAACGGTGTGAATGACAACACGGTGTTTCCCATCCGCGTGGTTCTCAGTGGGCACGGCGAATGGTGCGCGTGGGATTCCTGGCGAGCTTACAGCAACGGCGCTGCCAATCACCTCCGCGGACCGGTGAACACGACCTGCGCCTGGGGCGACCCTCCCACCACCACCAACAGCGCCGCGTGGATGGAGATGGTCAACGCCATCCTGAATCGCGACATGTCTATGGGCTGGGCTTATACCAACGCGCTGAACGCATGTGAGCTGTATTTCCCCAACTTCCAGTATTTGGGGCGCAATGTCTATCCAGTGGTGAGAACCGACATCGACCACTACGGCGATCCCGGCATCAAGCCCTGGTTGGGTGTGCCTCGACAGGTTGAGGCTCAATTCCCCGCGTCCATCACCGCCGATACGCGTCTGGTCGAAGTCCATGTCAACGGGCTTCGCAACGGACCCGATATCGAGGGAGCAAGAGTAACGTTTTACGTCCCCGGCAACATGCCCGCGTTCAACAACAACGCCTACCGCACTTATGACGATATGCTCATGAAGACCACCCTCACCGACGCCAATGGCATCGCGCGGTTCGTCTTTGGCGAAGACGTTGAACTCCAAGGCAACTCCGCCTTCGTGACCGTTACCGGTCGTGATATTCGGCCCTTCTTTGGCACCCTAAACATTTTGGGCAACGTCTCCTCGATTGACGTCAGCAGCTATGAGTTAATTGAAAGCGAAGGCAATAACGATGGATTGATGAATCCCGGCGAGAGCTTCGCTTTGAACCTGCGAGCAGTCAATCTGGGCAATCGGGACGCCATCCAGAACGTTACCGCGGTGGTCAGCACCGAGTCGCCCTGGATTGAGGTCGAGGACAACAACCTCTCCTTCGGGACCATTAATGCCAATGAGGACGCTGCGGCAGATGAATCGGTAACTATACATGTCAACCGTTCCTGTCCCGACGGCGATTCCCGCCCCAAAAC
>CAZCEM010000217.1:0-4888 GCA_964497555.1 uncultured bacterium | reverse complement strand
TGTCCAACGTAGGTCAGGGTTACGCCAATTTGACAGTTGTCCACCTTACCGGTCGCTCCACAATACTGGCGGGCAACGCACACGCTGTGGCGGCCTTTCTTGGGAAAACCGGTGTCATCAAGGGCCAGAACGCCTTGGGGGTCGTTAGTTTCGGCGAGCATAATGCGTCGGTATTCTCGGATGACCTCCTCTTCATCCCATTTCACCTCTGTCAGCAATCGTTGCATACTTCTTTCAGAGGCGTTGACTTTTTCCGACATCGGCTCGACCGATTTACGTTTTCCGTCCAGCATCAGTCCGACCACATAGGATTGTGTCAGATCGCGTCCTTCAGATCGGTGGAAGTATTTGAAGAACGGCGCCAGGTAATCATCGATACCTGGAAATATGGTTTCTTGGGTCATAAACCAAATATAACACAATCCAAATCTTAATGCAAGTATATGTGTCGGAGTAGTATTAGTATGAGATGCTCTATCTCTCCAAACGGCAGAAAGGTCTGGATTTAAATCAGCTTTCCCTGGAAACGGTGGGTGCTGCAGCCGCAACTCCCCAATGAAAATCCTCCCCTCGCCACATCACTGCAACAGGGGGAGGATTGTTCTTTGCTCTTATCTCTTGGCTCTTTTCTCTTACTTCCCGTTTAGGATGTTCTCCACCTCTTCCTTATCGACGTCGGTGACGAACTTGATGCCACTGATGTCAGCCGCTTCGTGGGTTAGAGCCGCGATGTCGTCGCGGGAAATCAGATCGACGCGGAATTTGCGAGCGCCGGCCATCAACTGCCGCAAGCCCTGCGCCAACCGCTCGTAGTAGGTATAAAGGCCGATCGCACCGGTCGGCAGTTTCTCGAACTCCTTGTCGCCCATTAGCTTCCGTAGATGCGGCGCAGTCACGAAGATCTCATCGCGGGTGTTGCCGAAACGCTCGACATAGACCGGAATCAGCGACTCGTCGATAGTGCGACCGATGGTCTTGCCCACCATCGCAGCAGCAATCGGACCCCGCGCCATGCCCACCATCTTCACATACGGCGCGCCCATCGCGATGCCTTTAAAAATCTGATCCTCAAAGGTGAAACCACCCGCCACAACCAGCGCCGGCAGTTTCATACCCTTCTCGTCCAGTTTCTTCGCGTATTGGTACATCAGCGAGTGCAATTCCACCGGCGGAACGCCCCATTCGTTCATCATCCGCCAAGGGCTCATGCCCGTGCCGCCGCCCGCGCCATCGACCGTCAACATATCGACGCCGTACTTCGCCGAGAAATACACCGCGCGAGCTAGGTCCGCCGGGCGATAGGCGCCGGTCTTCAGGAACACATACTTGGCGCCGGCCGCGCGAAGCTCTTCCACGCGCTGCGCGAAGCCTTCTTCCGTCACCATTCCGACCCGCGAGTGGCGCTCGAACTCCTTGAACGAGCCGCGCTCGAAGGCCTTGATGACGTCGGGGTCGGTTGGATTGGGCAGCACCACGTAGCCGCGCTTGTACAGCAACTGGGCTTTTTTAAGGTCTTTGATCTTGACCTCGCCGCCGATGTCCTTGGCGCCCTGACCCCACTTGAGTTCGACGATTTCGACGCCCAGTTGGTTGACGGCGTATTCCTGCACGCCCAGCCGCCCATCTTCGACGTTGGCTTGGACGATGGTTGCGCCGTATCCGTCGAGGCGGTGATCGTTGTACAGTTTGACGCGGCGCTTGAGGTCTTCGGTGTCGATGACCTTGCCGTTCTTGTCGATGACGGACTGGGGATCCATGCCCACAACGTTTTCACCGATAGTCAGACCGGTGCCGGCCAGGGCTGAGCCGATTGCCAGGCCTTCCCAGTTGTTCTTAGCCACGTTGGTCGAGCCGATGCCGGGGATGATCCAGGGCAGGCGGAACTTGACGCCCTTATCGTGGCCGACGCGGACTTCCAGATTGACATTGGGGAAGATGGCGATATCAGAGTCTTCAGCGATGCCGTGGGCGCCGACCGCGGTGCCCATGATGTTGAAGTGGGAGTAATCGACCGGGTACTTCTTCTCCGACGCGGTGGTGATGACGCCGAAGGGCTGGGGGTAGATGACTTCATGGCCGCGATAGGCAGACTTGCCGATTTCGCACATGCCGATGCAGCCGTCCACGCAGGTAACGCACATACCTGAAGTGGTAACAATCGAACCTTCGGTGCGGTTTTTGGTCAGGGTCGCCGCGGAGCGGTTGACCGAGGAATAGGGTTCAGCCATTGCTGTTCTCCGAAAGTGTATTTGTGAAAAGAAAATAGTCTTTATTCAAAGCAGATTAAACGGATTAAACGGATGTTTGAACAGATCGGGAAATCTGCTTAATCTGTTTAATCTGCTGTGAAAAATCCTCTCAGTCCTTCTTGATCTCGCAGGCTACACAGGGATCCATGTAGCACATCATGTCGTGGAACTGAGGCTTATCGACGCAGGGCGGAGTCAGATTCGCGCAACCACCGCAGATGGCCTTGTCCGGCTCGGAGTACGTGCAGCGAAGCTGGCAGGCCGGGCAGATGTATATACAACCACCGCATAAGCGGCAGACTTCCGATTGAACGTCGAAGGGCGTGCCGATGCTGCGGTTATGACCGCGGCCGCGGAAGCCAATGGCCCTAGCTGCCATTTGCTCCTCGCACATCCGCACGCACAGCCCGCACAGGATGCAGTCTTCGTATTCTTGCCGGAAGCGCTGCTGCCGCACCTGGAACTTGGAGGCCAGGTCCTGGATGACCTTCGACTGCGGGCAGGTCGCCAGCAGCAGCTCCAGCACCATCTTGCGGGCTTTCATCACCCGTTCGGACGCGGTGCGAACTATCATGCCGTTTTCACAGGGGTAGGTGCAGGACGAGACCAGCCGCGACTTCGGCTCGACGCCGATTTCCACCACGCACAAGCGGCAGGCACCGTAAGGCGACAGGCCTTCGTGCTCGCACAAGGTCGGGATGGGGAATCCAAAGAACCGCGCGGCTTCGAGGATGGTGGCGCCCTCTTCGACGGACACTTCCAGTCCGTTCAGTTTGAATTCTATCATGCTAAGGTCACCTCCTCCAACTTGCTCGCGATAACGGTTTTTCCATTGTTGCGCGTGGTGAATTCGAGGTCGCAGCGCAGACAGCGGCGGGCTTCGCGCTGGGCGTCAGCCGCCGACAGTGTCATCTCTACTTCAGCAAAGCTGCCGGCGCGCTGCTCCACCGACAAGGTAGGCGGTTCAGCACGACGCAGGCGAGCTAATTCTTCCGGCGTCGCCATGACCGGCGGGACATAGGCTTCCGGCATTTTTTTAACAATAGGTTTCTTAAGGTTATCACCTCGCAGGCAGCGGTCGATCATGATGGCAGCCCGCTTGCCGTGGGCGATGGCATCGACGACGGTGTTGGGGCCGGACACCACGTCGCCGCCGGCGAATACGCCTTCGATGTTGGTTGCCAAAGTGTCGGGGTCAACTTGAATGGTTCCCCATTTGGTGAGATTTATCTTCTGAGCGCATTCAGCGGAGACCGAATCCGTGTCGGGATGCTCGCTGATGGCGACGATTAGAGTGTCCAACAGCAGCGGGAATTCGCTGCCCTCGATAGGCACGGGGCGAGCGCGACCGCTCTCGTCGCGTTCGCCGAGACGGTTGCGGATGCACTTGATGCCGTTGACCTTGCCGTCGCGCGTTACGAGCACCCGGATGGGGGATACTAACGCTTCCAGCCGCACGCCTTCTTCGATGGCCGCTTGGATTTCCTCTTCATAAGCGGGCATCTCTTCGCGGGTGCGGCGGTAGATGATGGTGACGCTCTCGACGCCGGGCTGGCGCAGGGCGGTACGAGCGGCGTCAACGGCTGAGTTGCCGCCGCCGACCACGCCGACCTTGCCGCGCGCCAGCGTTTTGCCTTCGATGTTAAAGGCTTTCAGGAACTCAATTGATGGGAACACGCCTTCGCTGTCCTCGCCTTCCAGTTCCAGCCGGCGGCCCTTCTGAGCGCCGATGGCGACGAAGATGGATTTGAAGCCCTGCTCTTTTAACGTGTCCAGGGTGTAGTCCCGCCCCAGCTCGGAATTGGGAATGAAGGTGACGTTTTCATCGAGGAGGGAGTTGATTTCTTTGGTCAAGGTCTCGCGGGGCAGCCGGTAGGCGGGGATGCAACTGAACAGCATCCCGCCGGGCTGCGGCCCGGCTTCGAAGACAGTTGATCTATAGCCCATCAGCGACAAGTAGTGAGCCGCAGTAAGACCGGCCGGCCCGGCGCCGATGATGGCTACCTGCTGGTTGTACCGAACCGGGGCGATGCTGCGAACGGGCTGATAAACGGAAGGATCGACGGTATCGGTGACGAAGCGCTTGAGGTTGCGGATAGCCATCGGGCGATGGCCGCTGGTGCCGAGGCGGCGGCGGGATTCGCACTTGTGGTCGCAAACCCTCGCGCAGACCGACGGGAAAGGATTGGTCTCGCGGATCACGCGATAGGCTTCTTCGTACTCGCCGGCTGAGATGTGCGCAATATATCGCCAGGCTTCAGTGCCGATGGGGCAGGCCGCGTGGCAGGGCGCGCCGACCAGTTCGTTGCAGACGAAGGCTTGACACTTCTTCTGCAGAATATGCTGCTCGAATTCCTTGCGGAAGTACTTCAGGGTGCTGAGCACGGGATTGGGCGCAGACTGCCCCAGACCGCACATGGTAGTGTCCTTGACCACCTGCGCCAGCTCTTCCAGCAGCGACAACGCGCTCAGGTCGGCTTTGCCCTTGGAGACGTCGTCGAGAATCTCGTGCATCCGCTGGGTGCCTTTGCGGCAGGTGAAGCACTTGCCGCAGGATTCATCCATAAGAAAGTGCATGAAGTACTTGGCAAGATCGACCATGCAGGTGTTCTCGTCCATGACGATCATGCCGCCCGAAC
>CAZCEM010000216.1:0-4893 GCA_964497555.1 uncultured bacterium | reverse complement strand
ATAGAAGGAGGGTAAATCAAATGCTGGACTTGATATACCCCCCTTCAATAGAAGGAGGGTAAATCAAATGCTGGACTTGATATACCCCCCTTCAATAGAAGGGGGGTAAATCAAATGCTGGACTTGATATACCCCCCTTCTATTGAAGGGGGGCAGGGGGGTTGTTTTACTGAATAATGACTGTTTGAAAGCTAATTGGTATCACCTCAACAACAACGCCCGCCTGGTCGCGCTGAAGCCCGGCGCGGTCATCCGCAGCAGATAGGCGCCCGACGGAAGATCTTCAACATTCAGCGCCAGGCTGTATTGACCTGCATCATATATCTTCGGCTCAAACACCCGCGCAGGCTTGCCGCTGAGGTCGTACAACCGGAAAGACACCGCGCTGCGCTGCGGTATATCAAAGCTGATAGTCGTCGTGGAGTTGAAGGGATTGGGATAAACCTCGCTGAGATTGAAACGGTCCGGGATGGTTTTATCAATCGGCGGTGCGCCCACCAACGCGTCGATTATAATGGTATAGCCGAGCGTATCGACGGGGCTGTCGTTGACCAGTTTAAGCCCGCTCGCCCAAACGCCCGACTCCACCCCTCGTGCCTGAAAGTTGATAATCAGATTTATGCTCTGGCTGCGTTCCAGCACAAACGGCCCCGGCGGCTGGACGCTCCAGGTGATAAAGTCCGGCAACGGTCCCGAAAGGATTTCGGAGACGTTGCAGTCAACATTGCCGGCATTAGCAACGCGTATGATGGCCGAAGAAGTTAGGATTGAATCGGGCTCTATATTGTAACTCAATCGCAGCGTGTCGGGATTGAACCGCAGCCAGGAGTGGGCGAGGATGAAGTTGTGCTCAACGTCGCCGTGCTCCTCCACCTGCAGCCCTTCAGCCGTCTGTTCGACATACCCCCTCGCGGTAACGGTCAGATTGAATTCACGACTCACCCTGATAAGCCGGTAATTGCCGTTGTCGAGGTAACTCGTGGACAGTCCGTCGGAGGATTGAACTAAGGCCTGAGGCAGCGCAGTGCCGTCTATCCAGCGGGTGATGCGGCCAAAGGCGGTGGCGGGTATATCATAGCTAAGCGTGCTCCACAAAATCGCCAGCCCGCTCATCAGTGTTGACGCTGACGAGGGATAGTTGTTCCAGTAGGTGTAAGTCAGACCGTCCTGCCCGTCCGGCGAAGAGAGCCCCACGGTACAATGGTAATTGGCCTCACTATTATCACCCTGGGTGTTGTTCACAACATTGTATTGGAACAACAGGGGGCTGTCCCAAGTGACGGTTGGTTCTCGGTAGGGATTGGAGATGATGCACTCAAAGACGTTGGCGGACAACTGACCCTCTAGTTCAACGCCGGCTACCCATTCGATGATGAACCGGCTGTTGTCGTCGTCGAAGCAGGTATAAATACCGTCGCCTTCGCGCTCGTAATGCAGCCGATCCCAGAAGGGCGCTATCATGCCGTAAGCGCCGTTGATGCCCGGCAGATCCCAATTTTGCTGGTTCTTCAGATTGGTCTGATCCCCCACCGCAATCCAGCCGTTGGAGCAGATGGAAATCTCCTCGTATTCCAGGCCGTAATAACGCAGCGGGAAGGGAAGTTGAACGAGAAAGGTGACATCCGGTTCATCCTCGTCGGGAAGTTCGAGGCTTACTCCGTCAAAATTCCGCACCTCGAGGTTGGGGTTTATTTCCACCCAGTTGAAATCAAAGGCGTCGGCGAAGGCGTTGCCTTCGTCGAAGCAGTCCAGCGCGAAATAACCATAGCGGTCGGGGCCAAATGCGTCGCCTGCCGTGGCGGCGCCGATAGGCATCTCAAAATGAACCGTGTCCGCGACCTGAGCGTTGTTGAGGAGCATCCTGAACTGCGCCCTCATGCCGGGTATGATGTTGACGTGAGTCAGAACGGCGAAAGGTCGATTCGGATCGTTCAACATTGGAAAAACCAAGGACTGCGGTTGAGCGCCCAGATAACGCCCGTCAGGCTGAACTATTTCCACGAAAGGCGAAAGCGATTCCAGCACCGCCGTCATTTCCAGGCTCGCCTGCCGGCCGGTGTTCTTCAGCACTAATCGCAGCGTGGTCACCTGATTATTTGGTTGGAGGTGGTCTTCCGTCTGTTCGAACCTGAACGACGGGCCAACTGCATGGAATTGGAGGCTGGAAACGTACATCTGATTATTATCGCCCACCATGGTTGCTTGCAGCACCAAAGACTCGCCGTCCGGACAGCCGGGCAATATGCGCAGTGGCAGCCCGGCTTCCAACCGATAAAAATCGCCGGGATTCAGGGGATTTGCTTGCAGTTCCGCCTGCGGAATTTCCAGCCAAGGACTCTCAGAGCTAAGAGCCAGCGAAACCAACCGCGGCGAAACGCCGCCCGAGGGATTATGCAGCGTTAGAAAAACCTCGCCTGCTTCGCCTGGGTTGGGGACACCGTCCCTGTTATCGACAAACTCGTACTCGCTAACCGTCACCCAGACCGCCGGTTCAATAACCTGAATCTGCTGCGTCGCGGGATACAGTCCTTTGCCGGTCACGGTCAACACCACCGGTTGGTTGATGTCCAAGAGGTCTTCTTCATAATCCCAGACGAGGTGAGTTCGACCGTTGAGATCAGTCGGGGCGGAGGCAATTAAACGGTCGCCTTGAGTCAGGGCGGCGACCGCCTTGACCGCCGGCAGGTTGTTTGGGCCGTAGGTAGCGCCCGCTTCGAAGCTGTTGGCGTCGCACGCGATGAAGTCGTTGCATTGGATTTGAACCGCCAGAGGCGCGCCTCGCCAGCACCACTGGCTGGGGTCCCCGTAGTAACGCCAGTGGTGGGCTTCTAACATATAGCGCTGGTCGCCGTCGGCGACCATCAGACGGCGTAGATTGAGCAGGGCGTAGTTGCGAGCCCAGCCGTAGGTCTCGATGCCTTTGAAGAACAGCGCCTGAATCATGCTGCCGACCAACGCGTTGGCGTCGTTGGTGCGGGGACTGGAATAATGCCCGAAGCCGGCGGAAGGTCCCCGCATATCGTTGGGAGTGCCCATTCTGAACGACCAGTTAAACGCTCCATTGTTGTTCGGCGAGATGGTGCCGGAACTCACCAGAAAATGGAACGGATAGATGCCGGTGCGTTGGATGTTGTTCACCTGCAGATTCCACTCATGGGCGCGGACGATGATGAAGTTCACGCCGGCGTTGTACTGCGCTTCTATCATACGCGAAGGGTCGTTCACTTCGTTGTCGGCGTAGTAGCTGGTCTCGACGGCGTCAAATCCATTGCGGTGCAGCACCTCCGAGATCCACTTGCCGGTGTAGGAGGGCGCCAGGTCCTGCGGGACGCTGCAATCCCCGACGCCGACCGCCGCGTGAGTGTACCAGTCTTCATTTTCATTGAAGGGCTGGCTCTGGTAAGAGACGGCCCGTCGGAGGGCGCAGATTAGGTTAGGAAAGGTCAGGCAATTGAACGTGCCGACCGCGACGTCGGGCAAATCGTCGTTGCCTTCCAGCATGGTGTAAAACATATCGTAGTAATTATCATCCATGGGCATAGTGAGAGGCGGATCGGCTTCGTCGGAGCCCATAAACACCAGATACTCAAAACCGGTGCGCCGATAATTATCGGCGATGGCAGTTTTAATGGCGGCCGGAGGCTGCGCCGGCTGAACCTGCAAGGTCTCGACGTGACGGCCTTCTCTCCGCTTCCACAGGACGAATTCCATCACCTCCGGCGGGGCGTTTTCATCCATCACCACCAGATAGCCGCCCGGAGCCGGATCATCGGGATTGTCGCGCTGAGGCGGATTGAGCAGCAGGGCGTCCAGCAGACGTTGAAAATCATGGGAATAACAGCGCGGCTGGGGCTGGACTTCATTTATCCCCACTCCCGGCGTTACGTTTATCTCCGCTTCCAGCCCGAGGTTCTGGATGTATTCGCCGTGCTCGGCGTCCCATTGAACCGGATACATCGTCAGGCGCACCACCCGGACGCCGCGCAGAATCATCGGTTCGCTCATCTCTACCGCCTGAGCGGGAAAAAGTCCTTGCAGCGCCGGCTCATTTTCAGGATTGCTCCTCGTTGACAGGTCTTCCACGGACTCGTGGAACCGTCGAGGCTCAGGCGCGCGCAGGCGTTGGAGCTGAGTGACGCTAAAGCTCACGCACAGATTGCCCCGGTCGGGCACCCGCACCCAGCGAGCCACCGCGGGGAGGTCGGGCAGGCCTTCCGCGCCGATGATGCTTTCGCCGGACAGACGCCACTGGGCGCCGTCGGCTTGAAGGCTCGGCTGAGGCTGGTCGAGCGACAACGACAGCGACACCGGACCGCCGGCGAGCTGCTGACATTGGACGTCCACTCTGCTCACGAGGGTCTCGCTGCGGGAAGAGAAAAAGTTTTCACCGTCGAGGTCCCGGGCGTAAGAAGTCAACGGAATGGACGCTAAGGCGAGAAGGAGCGCGAAGAGAAAGAAGAATGGTGGTTTCACTTTCATGATGCAGCCTTTGGTTGAAATCTCCATAAATAAACCGTCAGAGTAATATAACAGGATCCAGCGGGTGAGAAAAGCGAAAACCGGATATAAATAAAAGATTCTGAAGTTTCGCACTGTCATTTCCCAGAAAATAGCGCCTGCGACGCGTAGGTCGGGCCTCCGAGCCCGACCGCCAATCTGCCGTAGCCTAGCCTGACCGCCAGTGTGCCGCAGGGTGTCCGCACCCTGCGGTTGCTGCTATTTTCATCTTCCGTGGTGGAGAAGCCACCATGACAATTCCCGCGAAAGCGGGAATCCAGTCCTAATTCTTTCTGGATTCCAGCTTTCGCTGGAATGATGCGTCTTCGACGCATTACCTCCTGGATTCCAGCTTTCGCTGGAATGATGCGTCTTCGACGCATTACCTCCTGGATT
>CAZCEM010000215.1:0-4914 GCA_964497555.1 uncultured bacterium | reverse complement strand
CGATTGGCATTTAGCAGACACGTTTGGAGCCCACGCTTCAGTTCCTTTGAAAATAGCCGTATGGTTGCCGCGTAGGTTAACCGTCTCGGTTGACAAGCGAGACGCTTGTCCTACGCGTTAAAGGCTATTTTCATCCTTTGCTGCGCCGCTCGCGGCATGTCGTTTCCCTTGAAAATAGCCCCGGGGGGACGCACAGGAAGAGAACTTCTTGTGTCAAGCAGAAGCCTACTCGTAAATCAACTGCTCGATGATGTCCATCGCGTAATCGATGTTGAACCAATCCATTCTCAGCCGCACCACGCCCTGCTTGTCCAGGATGATTATCATAGGCATCATGGTGCCGCGCGTTGCTCCGATTCGGAAGGCTTCAAAGGCCTGAAGCCCATTATATAGAATAGGAACGGTGAGCGTTTCCACCGGCGGGTGCCGTGTCGGATCGATTCGGAAGTCCTCAATCCACTCCGCGGATGCGTCTTCATTGACCGTCCAGATGACTGCCCCCTCTGGGGTGTAGATTTCATGCAATTCCAACTGAATATGGGGGAGATCCTCCCCGATGCAGACCTCTCATGTGCTCTCAAAGAAGTACATGAACACCACCTGCCCGAAATGCTCAGCCAGGCAGTATTTATTCCCATCCACGTCTTCACCGTCGAAACTGGGCGCGTGAAAGCCTTCGAACGGCGACACCAGCTGCAGATCGACATCGACATAGGTAGTTTCGCTGCGAACCACCGCCAGGCCGCTCGCCCAGCCTTCAATGCGGCAGGTATCGACGAAGGCATACACCGTCAATCGGTGCGTTCCCGCGGGCACATTGGCAATAGTTCGCGGTCCGGGGGCGGATCCGAAGTCCATACCGTCCAGCCGCAGGCTGAACTCAGCCACCGGCGACGAGTTGTAAGCTGCGTTGACGAGCATCACCCCGCCGGAGTTGAGTTCAATCGTAACATTCGACATCCCGCCCCACGCCACCGTCACCGGCGCGGGATCGCCCTGAAACTCCTGCCCCTGATAGACCGCAAAGGTCGCGATGGTGTGACTCCCCTCCACGACCAGCGACAATGTATCAGGATTGGTATGATAGCCCGCCAGGGTGTCGCCGTCCAGCACAATCCCCAGACTGTCGGGATATTCCGGCCGCCCAGGGATGAACTCCACCGGACTGGTTACCACCACTGCGCCGACTTTGGTATCCACTGCGGCTTTTACAGTCCGACCGAACAACACCTCGAACCGGTTGACCGGCGATGGGAAATCCTCGCCCCGGAATTTCAGGAGCGTCCGCACCCGAACCGGTCCAGCGTACAGCCCCTCAAACAGCGTCGGATTCGAGCGAATGCCCTGAACCTCGCCGTTCAACAGTACTGTCATGCTGTCGGGGCGGAAGTACAATCCCGGCTCCAGCAGGATGCTGGAACTAACTTCAAGGCTGCCGATATTGGGCGCCGGCGCGGGCATCTCCGGCGGTTCATCGCCGCAGCCCGCAGAGAATATCAATGCCGCGACCAGCGGCAAGGCTGTTAAAAGTCGCCCCGGCGGGAGGCAGTTCATCATACTTCCACCTCCAGCCCCAGCAGATAGGTGTTCATGCGGACGCCCTGATCGCTTTGGTAGTTGCGCAGTTTCAAGTTCAGTTTCCAAGTCGGATCTATCTGCCACTCAACCGTGCCGCGGACGCTGTGCGACGTAAGCGAACCGCCCTCGATGAAATCCGGCGCGGCGCTGCTGTCGAACCAGTTGCGGTAGAATCGGTACGTCACCCGCGTTGTAAGATTCCAGCGGATGTACTGGGCGACTTCCACCGATGGCGCCAGCGACTGGATGCCGGTGTCGTTGGTGTAGAACCTCGTGAATAAGTGCACGGCGGTCTGGGTCGGCAGATACCTGCTGACGAACACCGTAAAGGCGTGCGAAGGATAAGTCCCGTTGTCGTTGAGCGACCAGTAGCCGTCCCACCGTGCTGACAAAGCTGTCACCGAGTTGACCGACCAGCGGATCTGCGCCATGGGTATGTAGGTCTGCGTCAGCATCTTGTCAGGGGCGCGGCTGTAATCGAAGCTGAAACTTGCTTCGCCCTTGACCCATCCGGAGCGGTCGTACTTGACGCCGGCAGAGACCATAGTGGCTGCGGCGTCGGAGCTGTCGGGCGAGGTCATGTTGACGCTTAGATGCTGGATGCTGCCATAGACGGCCGTCAGCGGCGTAATCTGGCGGTCAATCCGCGCGAAGAACCGCGACTGGTTCTTGTTCCGGTTCAGATCGGAGTACTCGTAACGCATCTCCAGTGCGGTCTTGGGTCCCAGCGTTTGAATCACTTTAGTCAGCGCGCGGTTTTCAGGAAAGTCGGAGATGTAAGGATCGACGTACTCATAGCGAATCGAGTCCGCCAGCTCCAGCGCAGGGTAGCGGTACTCGTTGTAGTCGCTGTACTGGTATTCGAACTTAATTCGGGTGGCGTAAGCGCCGGTGCGGCCCAGGCCGAAAGCTGACTGAGGCGCATGCAGACCCGCGCAAATCAACACCAACAGGCAGTACAACAGACATTCTTGCCTGTTGCGCCTCTCGGTATAGGAACAAGGACATTCTTGTTTGCAGCCACCATCATCGGTTTTACCACAGACAGGAATGTTTGTCGTACTGGCACAGCCAGAGGCACCGGCTTTTAAATCGGGATTGCGAACGCTTCGACCGAAGCGTGGATTTGGGCTTATCACGTGGGGCAACCTCCCCCGGCCGAGCCGCCGCCGCCCTCCTCCACCTTCACCAGATCGCTGTCCTGCTGGTCATCCGCCATCATTATCGGGTCGTTGACGGGGTCGTCGAGCATGTATCTCTCGGCGGCGCAGCCCGTCATCAAAAGGAATGCGAGCGGCAGAGACGCCAGCCGCAGCCACCAGAGAAGGCGGAGCTTGACATTTTTGTCGAACATGACGAAGGATTTTCCTCGAAAAGGCTTTTTTAGCGTCAAGGATTTAACCTGATTTTCAACACTCTAATAATAATAAAACCATGTTGCCTAACTTCGCAAGTCTGCAAGAGAAAATCTCGATGCGGCGAACAGGCAGCGCTGTTTTCCGGGTCGTTGGCTGTGAGCTGTAGGCTGTTCATTCTGACCGATAATGCGGGAGTGCCTTCCCTTGAAAACAGCCCTTGTAGAGGCGTAGGTGGGGACTCAGAGCCCGACCGCCGTCAGCGCGGGACTCCGTGCCGGCGCATCGTTTGATTCACAGCAGATGAAGCGGATTGAGCAGATGGGGAACTCCAGACCAATCTGCTTAATCTGTTTAATCTGCTGTGAATCTTCCAGAAGGCTTGACACCGCGCAGGTCGGGTCTGAGAACCTGACATTCCTTTGAAAATAATCCCTGGGGGACGCGTAGGTCAGGCTTCCCGCCCGTACGGAGCGGACTGAAAGTACGCCCTCCAAGGGGAGAAGACGACATAGGATGAAGACAGCCCTGCGGCACCTATTCTCATCCAATCGCAGGTTTGTCGATCCTCCCATTTTAAACGGAGCGTTCTTCGTCCGTTTTTTTTATTGGGACAACCGGCTAAGGGAAGATGAAGATAAAAAGGGTTGTAAAAACCTTCTTCAAGTCTTAAATTTTATTTCACGCTGAATGACTAAGGTTTATAACCTGCAAACTTGTCAACTTGCCAACTGAGGCAGGCATGGATCGCTTGACTGCCCAATCCGAGATCGCCTCGCTGCGCGAACAAATCCGTCGCCACGATTACCTGTACTACGTGGCAGCGCAACCGGTCATCTCCGACTACGACTACGACCAGCTTATGCGGCGGCTGGAGGAACTGGAGCGCCAGTTCCCTGACCTGCGGACGGCTGATTCGCCCACCCAGCGGGTAGGCGGCGCGCCGCTGGCGGGATTCCAGCCGGTGCGGCATCCGGCGCCTATGCTGTCGCTGTCGAACTGCTACAACATCGAAGAGCTGCGAGCCTTTCACCAGCGGGTGCTTGAACTTTACGAGCGCGAGCCGGAGTATTCCTGTGAACTAAAGATAGACGGGGTCTCGGCGCGGCTGGTATATGAAGGACATCGACTGGTTCTGGGCGCAACCCGTGGGGACGGCGAGACCGGTGACGACGTCACTGCCAACCTCCGCACCGTGCGAGCTATTCCGTTGACGGTTCCCAATTATATGCCCGAGCGGTTTGAAGTTCGCGGGGAGGTCTATATGCCCCGCGCGGCTTTCGAGCAGATGAACCGTCAGCGTGCGGAAGCGGGCGGTAAGACCTTTATGAATCCGCGCAATGCGACCGCCGGCACGTTGAAGCTGCTGGATCCCCGCGAGGTGGCTAAGCGGCCGCTGTGGTTCTTCGCGTGGAGTTTTGCTGCAGATACCATGCCTGTATGGACACAATGGACAGCTTTGGACATGTTGGTTGAAGCTCGGTTTCCGGTAAATCCGGAGCGGAGGTTGTGTAAAAACATCGACGAGGTTATCGCCTTCTGGAGCGAATGGGACGTCGGGCGCAGTGAGTTGCCCTACGACACCGACGGGGCGGTGGTCAAGCTGAATGATTTGGAGGGGATGGCGCGGCTGGGCGCCACCGCCAAGTCGCCGCGCGCGTCGATAGCCTTCAAGTTCTCGCCCACCGAGGCTGTCACCACGCTGAACGGCGTGTCGTGGCAGGTGGGTCGCACGGGAGCGGTCACGCCGGTGGCGGAACTGGCGCCAACCCTGCTGATGGGTACGGTGGTCAAACGCGCGACGCTGCACAACGTCGATGAGATCGCTCGGCTGGGGCTGCGGATTGGCGATAAAGTCGAGGTCTATAAAGGCGGCGACATCATCCCCAAGGTGGTGCGGGTCATCGAGGAGCAGCGACCAGCCGAGGCCTTGCCGGTGGAAATGCCCAACGAGTGTCCTGAATGTAAGACACCATTGAAG
>CAZCEM010000214.1:0-4921 GCA_964497555.1 uncultured bacterium | reverse complement strand
GCGGTTATGCTGGTCGGTCACCCCATCGGCTTCGGCTGGGTGAACTGGCGGCAGGAAGGCATGTGGGGTTCGGTTGCCGCGGAGATATTGTACTATCTGACGGAATCCTGCGGCACCAAGTGGTTCACTTGGGAACCCGAGGAGGGGCAACTGGCGCCCGACGCTGAACTGGACGTCATCTGCACCATCAACACCGTGGGACTGATGGACGGCGAATACGTCGGCAGTATGACCTTCCTGTCCAACGACCCCGAGTCACCGGTAGTCGAAGTGAACGTGAGTTTGATATGCCACGGTCAATCCTTCTTCACCGGCGATCCCTACATTCCGCAGCCGCTGAACGGCGCCGTGGACGTTGAATTCACCCCGACGCTGATTGACGGATTGGAAGATAATGTCATCACGTTCGACCTTGTCAACCAGGGCTCATTGGATGTCACCGTGGAAGGCGTGGAAATCACCGGCGCCAATGCGGGCGATTTCAGCACCGGCATCGAAGCCAACCTGGTCGTTCCAGCTCGCGAGGAAGTGGAGGTGGAGTTCCACTTCCAACCGTCCGCCGTCGGACCTCGCAGCGCCCGCCTTGCCTTGCAGACCAACGCGATGAACGTCGAGGATGGCTTGGTCTGGTGGGATCTTTCCGGCATTGGCCAGCTCCGGCCGATAATCTCGACCGAGCCTCAGGAACTAAATGCCAGCATGATGCTGGGTGAAGATCCGGAGGTGCATACCTTCTCCATCATGAACGAAGCGGGCGAGTGGCGACGCGACCTGACGTTCGAGATAGACATTGAGGAAGCTGAAGGCGGACGCGACGTGCTTCAGCGTGATGTGCGGTCGGTTCGCAACGGTGGACCTTTGCGCGAACCCAACCGTGACCGCCGTGGCGGCCCGGATGATCAGGGTTACGAGTGGCGGGACAACCTCGAAGATGACGGGCCGGAATTTGAGTGGATTGATCTCAACCAGTTCGAAGAGCAAGTCCAATTCCGGATGGGCGACGACCAGACGACCGGACCTTATCAGTTGGGTTTCGAATTCCCATACTACGATGACGTCTATTCGCAGGTTTGGGTTTGCAGCGATGGTTGGATATCTCCGTCGTGGGCTGGTTACACTCGCGACTTCCCGAACTATCCTTCCGCCAGATACGATCACATGTTCACCCATTCCGGTTTTGACTGGCTCGGTGACGACCATCCCTGCACCTTCGCCACCAATGGTGAAGACATGGCGGTCATTCAATACGGTCCGGGCTACGATGACGGCATCGGCTGCCGCGTTTCGACCCAGGTCGTTTTACTTGACAACGGCTTTATTGAGTTCTTGTACGGTGACGGATGGGCGGCAAACACTCGTCCGGCGCAAGAATCGATGGTCGGCTTCAACCGAGCCGGCGGACGAAACGGCTTCACGATTAAGGAACAATGGGGCGGCGCAATGGACTATCTTGTCAATGGTCGCATTATCGCCTTCGGTCCGTCCAATGCCTGGTCAATCTGGGTGACGGTTGATCCGGATGAAGGCACTGTTGTCGCGGGCGAGTCGATGGAAATCGCCGCCGTCTTCGACGTTACGGACCTCGAGGATAATATGGAGTATCATGCCAATATTATCATCGAGTCCAACGATCCGGAAACTCCAGTCATGGAGATTCCGGTCATGCTTCGCACCGGCGTGCCGGAGCTGCGGCATTTCGTCGATTTCACACCTACGGATATGGTTCACAACCTGCAGGTGACCGAACTTATCTTCAACGATGAGATCTGCCCGCTGGGTTGGGAAATCGGCGTTTTCACGCCGGACAACGCGCTGGCGGGCGCGGTGGTCTGGCAGGGCGACATCCCGGTTGATTTGCCTGCCTACGGCGCCGACGGTGATATACCGGGCTTTAGAGCCGGCAATCACTTTGCCTTCAAGGTTTGGGATTTCGACGCTGACCAAGAATGGGACGCTGCGCCCACCTTCGTCGCAGGGGCGCAGATTTGGAGCGACGGCGCCGCCTCGGTTCTCGAACTGACTGCATTCGGTCTGGCTGAACAGCATGTCGTGATGAACCAAGGTTGGAACATGATATCCATCAACGTCGATCCGGTCGGCTTCTACGTCGAAGGTGAGGAGCGCGGTCCGGATGTTCCGACCATGTTCGCCCAGCTTGCGGACGAAGAAGGCGTCCAAAACATCGACTTGTTGAAGGACGAAAGGGGACACTTCTGGGCGCCAGCTTGGGAATTCATCAACATCCCGTACTGGGAGCTGACCGACGGCTATCAGGCCAAGGTGTTCAACGATTGCGAAGCCGTGTTTGCCGGCAATCCGATTCCAGCGGATGCGGATATTCCGATAAATCCGAACTGGAACCTGGTCGCCTACTACCCGAACTACACACTTGATGCCTCGGCACCGGACTTCTACGTTCTGTCGCCGATAATCGAGTACGTCATGATAGCCAAGAACAACGTCGGTCACTTCATGGCTCCTGAGTGGAACTTCTCCAATATGGAGCCTTGGAGGGCTGGACAAGGTTATCAGATTAAGTCCACGGCTGAAGCGCCCATTACGTTAAACTATCCAGCGGAGCGTCAAGCCGCCGCCATGATTGCCAAAGATGAAGCACTTCACTACACTGCTCCGATTTCCACCGGCGAGAACATGAGCCTGCTTGTGGACGCTGTGAGCGGCGTTAAACTGGCAGAAGGCGACCAACTAATCGCTCGTTCCGTCTCCGGCGCTCTTGTAGGCGTAGGTGAATTCACTGACGGACGCTGCGGTCTGGCGGTCTGGGGCGACGACGCCACGACTGACGCCGTCGAAGGTCTGCATTCCGGTGAAGCCTTCACCTTGAAGCTGTGGGACGCCGACCGTCAGGTCGAACTGAATCTGGCAGTCACTTCGGTGAAAGCCGGAGCGGGTCTATTCTACGGCGCAGATGACTTCGTCGTCGTGGAACTTAACGCCGTGTCGGTTATTCCGACCGAGTACTTCCTGACGCAGAACTTCCCCAATCCGTTCAACTCGGTCACTCGTCTGACTTACGGTATGCCGGAAGCTGGACATGTCACCATTAAAGCCTTCGACGTTCAAGGACGTCTGGTGGCTGAGCTGGTGAATGGCTCCGTCAACGCTGGTCAGCACCTGGTCGCCTGGAACGCTTCCACCACCCCGGCGGGACTGTACATGATTCAGATGGAAACTTCCTCTGGATTCAAGTCGGTCCGTAAGGTCATGCTGGTGAAGTAGTTTCCTCTTGACGGAACTGAAGAGCTTGATTCTCATCGAACCCCCCGGTTCAACCGAGCCGGGGGGTTTGTTTATTACCCTGCTCCAATGACAGCGTGGCGCAGGATGTCTTCAGCCCGTGCAGTTAGGGCGTATCGACCATAGGGTGAGGACACCCTGCAGCACGAGGAGCCTCTTTCGCATTACCGAGTTATTGACTTATCGCTGAATTAAGGTTAGTCTTTTCAATTGGCTTTTTCAAAATCCAAGTGTATTTTATATCGGAACTCCATTGAGGTGCATGGCCGTCTTCCAGACGGCTTAGCGACAAGACCAGCCGCCTGGAAGGCGGCGTTACAGAAGGTTAGGAAGATGAAACAGCTTCAATCCGGTCGTCTGCTGTTGGCTGCGCTTCTCCTGCCACTGGCGGTCGTGCTGTCCGACGATGACTTCGCTGATTTTAAGCGCCAACAAAATGCGCAGTTTCAACAATATATTGTCGAAGACAGCGCTGCTTATGAGAGGTTCAAAGCTGCTGTGAGAGCCAAGTGGCGGGAGTTTTTGGAATCCACGCGCGACGAATGGGTGAGCTATAACGGCGATTTGGACCGTTCGAGCCGGGTGGATTTCCGCAGGGGCGTCATCATCATCGAAGCCTTGGTTGAAACCCACAGTGAAGGCGATATGAACGAGGCTCGGCAGAGGATTATCCAGCAGGTGCTGTATTTACTATCGCCCGACAATCCGTCAGGTGTAAAAGTTCTGGCGGACCAGTTGACCATGTCGGACGGCTCGACGGTTACGGATGAAAACCGTCAGATTTACGCAGAACACGCCGCGGCTCGGACGGCGCAAACCGAGGCGCATTTCAAGGGCGAGGACGGCGTGGACAGGATGCGGGTGCGGTTGGAGATCCCAATGGTGCCGGACCACTTACAGAAACGCGCGATGCTCTACCAGCCGATTGTTCACAAGTATTCCGAGATAAACGACCTCGATGTGGCGACCGTGATGTCCTTGTTATCCAGCCAATCAGCGTTTAATCCCCTGGCGGTGACGGACGGCAGACGTTTCGGATTGATGCAGCTCGATCCCGGCATTGAAGGCTTGGAGGTCAATCGCGCGATTCTCAGCGATTCCACGGTCCTGAATTCAACTTTTCTCTACAATCCCGAAAACAACATCCGCTTCGGCTGCGCCTATTTAAGGATAATGCGTGACCGTTACTTCTCCTCCGTGAGGGAGCGGGATCGCCAGATGTATCTTCTGGTCGCCACTTATTATGCCGGCGCTTCGGGGAATCAAGGCTGGTTCCGAGCATTGGACAACGCCAGGCAACTCGAAGCTGCGGGAGATTCGTCAGGTGCCGCTGAAGCTTTAAATCTGGCGGAGCAATCGCTCCCGGAAAGCGAGAGGACGAAGCTGGACAAGGTGCTGCGACAGAGGGAGGAATATCGATAGCCATGATGGATTTAATTAGGGTCTGCTGAAAAACGCTCTTTCATGAAAAAAAATGCGCTGGTGAGGGAGTAATTTGATGCCTGATTTGCCATCACGCTGTCATTCCGAACCTTTTCGCTGTCATTCCCGCTTCCGCTGGAATGATGCGCCTTTAGCGCATTTTCTGGATTCCCATTTTCGCGGGAATGATGCGTCTTCGACGCATTTTTCAATGTTTAAAAGAAAATGGACCCTTTAATAA
>CAZCEM010000213.1:0-4933 GCA_964497555.1 uncultured bacterium | reverse complement strand
CCATTCTGACGCGGGACGGCAGCGAACACATCCTGCCCTGGCAGACCAAGACCGCGGCGGCTGACAGCTTACTGCGAATCGCTTCCCAGTTTCTATCCGACTGATGAGAGTTCATACTTTAGCATGTTCCGTTTTTTCTCGTTTTTAACCGGCTGAAGCGTGAACTCTGAACTCCAGCGCAGCCTTGTCAGAGAAACTCCGAAAAACTTATGTTTAACGATAAAGAGCAATTGGTTCAGTTTCTTCGGCAGTATGCCGAAGGCGAACCGGAGATCATTCTCGACCTCCCCTTGAGCAGCGCAGCGCCTTCCGACACGGAAAAATTCAAGCGTTTGCAGGCGTTGGAGCAGAAGGCGCAGGCGTGCACGGCATGTCGTCTGGCTAACTCGCGGAAAACAGTGGTGTTTGGCGAGGGCAGTCCCGACGCCTCGATTATGTTCGTCGGCGAAGGCCCGGGTGCGGATGAAGACGAGCAGGGGCGGCCGTTTGTCGGCCGGGCCGGGCAGTTGCTGGACAAGATTATCTCGGCGATGGGCTTCCAGCGGGGGCAGGTCTATATCGGCAACATCGTCAAGTGCCGCCCGCCGGGAAATCGGGAGCCTGCACCTGATGAAGCTCATATATGCCTGCCGTTCATCCGTGAGCAGATAGAGATCATCGCACCAAAGGTATTGGTGGGGCTGGGGAAGACAGCGGCAGTGTATCTGATGAAGGCCCCGGCGACGGCGGCGGTGAAGTCGCTGCGGGAGGAACGAATGAACTACAAGGGTATCCCGCTGGTGATAACTTACCACCCGGCGGCGTTGCTGCGCACACCGGAATACAAAGCGCCGACCTGGCAGGATATGCAGAACGTGCTGAAGGTGCTGGCGGGGGAGATGGATTGGAAGAGGGGGTTGGTGTAGGGTAAGTTAAAATCAAGCATAAGTTAGGAGAAAAGAATGCACCGCGATTTGCATCTCGTCTTTGAGAAAGGCGAGAAGTACTATATCGGTTACTGCCTTGAAGTGCCCGGTGCAAACGGGCAGGGGAGGACGAAGGAGGAGTGTCGGCAGAATCTTCTTGAAGCCATCGAACTGATGCAGCAGATTCGCCTTGAAGAAGCTTTGAATGGAGTGCCGGAAGACGCTGAAATTGAGACCTTTGCCTTGGCATGAAGCGCAGCGAGTTTCTAAAACACCTGCGGATGTGGGGCTGCTTCTTAAAACGAGAAGGCGCCAATCACTCCGTTTATTTCAACGCTCGCAACCGCAAGATGGAAAGCATTCCTCGACATGCTGAGATTGACAACGACTTGGTTCGTGGAATCTGTCGTCGTCTTGAGATACCATCTCCCTGGGAAAAGAGGGATGACAACTAAGGATATATTGAGCCACTCTTGACTAAAGGAGGTAAGATGAACTTCTCCATTGACTTATACCAGGATGAAGACGGAGTCTTCATCGTCGAATGTCCAGCTATTCCCGGAGGCGTAAGTCAGGGTGCGACCGAGGTGGAGGCGCTGGCGAACATTCAGGACGCGATTCGGGAATGCCTCGAAGCACGGCGGGAGTTGGGGATGCCGTTGATTTTGAACATAAGACAGCTTGAGGTTGCAGTCTGATGCCGGAAGTGCCGGTTCTGCGTCCAACTGAAGTAGTTCGCGTCTTTCGCAGCTTTGGATGGGAAGTTGTTTGGCAGCGAGGCAGCCATATTATCATGTCCAAGTCTGGCTGCATTGTAACCCTGTCTATCCCGGACCATCCAATGGTAGCACGAGGCACCTTAAGAGCTTTGATCTAAAAGTCAGGATTAACGATCGAGGATTTGTGAGGGAGTTGGACAGATAGAAGCGGTATTACGGAGCCATTTTCAACACACTTCGTAAGCTGGGATACGAATTAGGAGAAACAACCATGTCAACCAAAGTTGCGGATTTGACTTTGGAGGAACTTCGGAAAATCATACGTGAGATGATTGTAGAGGTTCTTGAGGAGGAGGAAGAAATCCTGACTGATGAATTCGCGGCGGAACTGAAGGCGCGAATGGAATCGCCGGATTGGGTGGATGCCGAAGAGGTTTGGGGTAAGCATTGAGATATCGCATTGTTCTTGATCGGCGCTTCCTTAAAGACTCGAGTTCTCTTCCCTCTGAAGATCAGAATCGAGTACGCCGGAAAATCGAGGAGATTGCCGAAGATGGGGATGGGTTTCCACATCAGCGACTTAAAGATCCTCAATTCAAGGATTTGTTCAGATTTAAGGTTGGAGTCTGGCGAATCCTTTACGAATTACGACGGTCCGAAAAAACGATCGGCGTTTATTCAATAAAGCACCGGAGCGAGGCATACCGCTGATGCAGGAGGCAGAAGGACATAGGTGGAATACCCCATTGACCTATACCAGGACGAGGGCGGCGTTTTCGACGCGATTCGGGAATGTCTGGAGGCGAGAAGATGGTTAGGTCTGCGGGTGACCCATCAGTGTCGGTTCTCAAGTTAAACGGGAGATTAAATGCTATTATCTTGATTTGATACTGAATCAGAACGAAGGGACGATATGGACAGGATGGACACGATGGACGGAATGGACGAGCCACTGATACCCAAGCACGGCGGCTACCGGAACCTGAAAAGCTATCAAGTGGCGCAACTGGTGTTTGATTTGACGGTTCGGTTCTGCAACAAGTATATCAGCCGAAAGGATCGCACCCACGACCAGATGGTGCAAGCCGCGCGATCCGGCTACCAGAATATCGCTGAAGGCAGTCAGGTGTCGGGGACCTCGAAGAAACTGGAGATGAATCTGACAAATGTCGCGCGTGCCAGCTTGGAGGAGCTGCGAGGGGATTATGAGGGGTTTCTGCGGACTCGTGGGCTGCCTCAGTGGGATAGGAATGATCCGAGGCGCCAGCATCTGATCGACTCCAGACCAAAGACCGCGGATGATGTGGCGAGGTGGGTGAAAGATATGAGTGGACGAAGTGGACTTTGTGGACAAGGTGGACGGGATAATCCAACGGCAACACAGTCCATGTCGTCCACATTGTCCACTTCGTCCACAGACACTCTTTACAGAGAGTATTCCGCCAACGCAGCCTTAGCTCTGATTGCAGTGGCCTGCGCTCTTCTGGATCGCCAGCTTCGATCTCTGGCAGTTACCTTCGAGACCGAAGGCGGCTTCAGCGAAAGGCTTCACCGCCATCGAACCAACAAACGAAGTAATCCTTAGTGCCCAAAGAAGAACAGAAAGAATCCAAGCGCCGCCAGAAAGCTGCGCCTCAGCAGCAAGCCCTCGACGCGGGGGCTCGCGTCCCGCCCCACAGCCTTGAAATGGAACGCGCGGCCCTGTGCTGCGCCCTCATCGAAGGCGGCAGCTTCGCGCGCATCGCGGATATGCTGAGCGAGCCGAGCTTCTACGACCACAAACACAAGCTGGTGTTCGAAGCCATGCTGTCGCTGTTCAACCGCAACTCCGGCATCGACGCCCTGACCGTCACCGAGGAACTGGCACGCAACGGCAAGCTGGAGGAAGCCGGCGGCGCACCCTACATCGCCGGTCTGACCAACGAAGTCACCACCGCCGTCTATGCTGAGGACTATGCCGCCGCGGTGCGGGAAAAATTCTCGCTTCGGCGGATGATTGCGACCGGTACATCGCTGGCGATGCAGTCCTACGAAGCACCCGACGCTGCCGAACTGCTGGATCAAGCCCTGCGGGATCTGTTTGAAATATACACCAACAGTCAAACCGGCGGCTTCAGGGGCATCGGACAAGTGCTCGAACAAACGCGGGACTATCTCAACAAAGCCAGGGAGCAGCACAGCAACCTGACCGGCGTTGGCACTGGCTTCCCTGAGCTTGACGAGATGACCTCCGGATTCCAAAAAGGCGATCTGGTCATAGTTGCCGGTCGTCCGTCGATGGGCAAGACCGCGTTCAGCCTCGATCTGGCGCGGCACGCCTGCATGAATTACCAGAAGCCGGTCGCGTTCTTTTCGTTGGAGATGGCGGCAATGGCAATCGCCATGCGTCTGCTGGCAGCCTCGGCGGGCATCAACCTGCATAAGCTGAGGCGGGGCAAGCTGTCCAGCAGCGACTGGAAGAACCTGTCGATGGCGATAACCGATCTATCGACCGCCAAGTTCTTCATCGACGACACCGGTTCGCTGGGTCTGACCGAATTGCGCGCGCGGGCGCGGCAACTTAAGCAGCAACACAACATCGGCATCATCTTCATCGACTACATGCAGCTAATGAAGCCGCCGAAAGCCCAAAGCCGCGAGCAGGAAATCGCGCAGATTTCGCGCGGTTTGAAGGGGTTGGCGCGGGAGCTGGACGTGCCGGTGGTGGCGCTGTCGCAGTTGTCACGGGCGGTCGAACAGCGCGGCGGCGACCGGCGGCCGCAGCTTTCCGACCTGCGCGATTCCGGCGCCATCGAGCAGGACGCGGACGTGGTGATGTTCATCTATCGCGAGCGGCTTTATCAGACCGAGAGCGGCGACGGGAAGGATCCTGAAAACGTCGATAACACGTCGGAAATCCTCATCCGCAAGCAGCGCAACGGTCCCACCGGCACGGTGGAGTTGATCTTCATGCCCGAATTCGCGCGCTTTGAGCAGAAAGCCGACCAATCCGCAATTGCTGCGGCGCAGTCGATGTCTAAGCGGGTTTTGCAGCCGCCGAAGCCGACGGAAGAGGACCTTTCGCTGAGTATGAGCGGTGACGACGAGATTCCATTTTAATTGTTCTTCGACGTCTCTTGCGGGCAATCGAAAACGCTGCCTATCATTATTCACGTTTCGCGCTGTCATTTCCCAGAAAACTGCCCCTTTCTCTTTGAGGGCGGACTTCAGTCCGCCACCCACGTGCATGGCGTCCTGCGCTGCCAGTGAACGGTCGAGGGCTGCACCATGGGAAATGATGTGCCTTCGGCGCATACTGAGCACTGAGCA
>CAZCEM010000212.1:0-4933 GCA_964497555.1 uncultured bacterium | reverse complement strand
ATTCCCGCTTTCGCAGGAATGACACCAACGAGATACCGAATTCTCAATACCCACACTAAACAGCGAAGAACCTCAGCGTTTTTATCCGATATTCTCGGAGATTGCTTTGATTCTTCTCCTTATTCGATTTATCAATAACATTAGAGGTTTAGATTTATTAAATTTTTAAGGATGTATACGCAACTTTTGAGCCACTCCCGCCTTTCTGCTGACGACCTGCTTCTCCAACGTTTCACTGGTTAATGAAAAAGAACAAACTCTTTTACCCATCCTTATGGACTCTCAACCGCAGGAAGGAGGGTCTATTAGTGATGGTCGTCGCGGCGTTTCTCCTTCTCTTGTGGATTTTCCTACCCAAACCATCGTTCTGGGGCATTGACAACGGGGTAAAATTCCAAGGAGCGGAAGCATTCGCCACCAAAGGCAGCCTCAACATACCCTATTTCGGTCAGGACTTCGATCCCGACGGCGTGTTTCGGCCCTTGGTTCGACCCTTCAGCATTTTAGGGCCCAAAGGTCAGGTGCCGGTGTTCTCGCCTCTGTTCCTGGTCTTAGCGGGCATCTTCTACAAGCTGCTGGGGCGGATTGGCCCCAGTATTCTGCCGCTGCTCGGCGGCTGGATGCTGCTGGCAGCGAGCTGGCTCATGTGGATCCGCCACCGTCGGAACCGTGATGGACGTTTGTTCTTACTGATGGTCGGCTTAGGGTCGCCGGCGCTGTTTTACTCCCTCACCCTCTGGGAATACAGCATTGCCATGGCGCTGGTGACGATTTCTTTAGCCTATATCAGCCGCGGACGCACGGGGCTTCAGGAAGCTCCCATGTGGGAACCCTTGGCGGCCGGCGTCCTGCTGGCTATTGCTACGGCTCTGCGCACGGAAGCTGTCCTCTGGGCCCCGATATTGTTGATTTTCTGGTCCCAGACCGGCCGCCGCTCCGACGCGATATGGCTGTTCATCGGCGGATTGGCGCTGGGACTGGGCGTGTTCGGAGGTTTAAACCATCTTCTGACCGGCAATTTCCTGCCGCTGCATCTTCTGACTAACAACTTCGGCGAAGGAATTCGACGGTCGATTCGCGCCTTCGCCATCACCCGCGCCCAGAACTTTTATGTAGTGCTCATTGAAGGTTTCAAGCAGAATCATTACTCAGTCATCGGCGTTTTGCCGCTCATCGCGGTGGTGGCATGGAGAAGATGGCGGATTGAGCGAGGCTACTGGTACGGGCTGGCTTTCGGACTGATCCTGGTGTGGCTGGCGTACTTGGCGGTATCCCTCAGCGCCCAGAATCAAGCTGGTTACATGTACAACAACGGCGGCATGATGTGGGTGACGCCGTTCATCGTATTGGGTCTTTTTAAACTGCACGGCGAGAGACGCCGGTTCTGGTATCTTATCTGGGCGGGCTCGCTGCTGTATATCGCCGTAGTCGCCTTTACCGCGCCGTTTGTGCGCGGCGTTCATTGGGGTCCCCGTTTAGTAATAATGGCTGTACCGCCGCTGATGATGATAGGCGCCACCCGCGCCCAACGGTGGTGGCATCGCAGCCCCTCATCGCGGTCGATCATAGTATTGCTGGCTATAATGTCGATTTTCAATCAATTTTATTCCGTTCACGTGCTGAGGGAGGCAAAAGAGCAAAACGTGCGCTTGACTCGCTGGGCTGTCTCCGCCGGTGCCGAAGCTGCGGTTACCAATCTCTGGTGGCTGCCCGGGGATCTCGCTCTGCTGAGCGCCAAGCACCCCTGGTATGTGATAAGAAGCAAGGACCCAACCGAAATGCAAAGGCTGATTCAGGGGCTGCGGAGCCAGGGCGTCCTGAAATTCAGCTTTTACGAACTTCCGCCTTACCTCGATGATAAAAGCTGGTGGTATTATGGAACCGAGCTGCGGGAAATAGACTATATGGTAGGCGGCGCGGGAGGTTACAAAGGATTAAGGAGGATATGGCTGAGAATCATTCCTGTCGGAGGACGACGTTGAGCAGCGCCAGAGCGGGAGCGTAATCCGGGTCCTCCGCCAGCGCTCGCCGGCACAACGCCGCCGCATCCCTCAGACAATTCTCCTGAGCGGCGATGGCCGCCAAACGATGCCACGGTCTTGCATCTTTCAAATGCAGGACGGTGGCATTTTCATATTGCGCTCGAGCGGAATCTAAATTGCCTTGTTGGAGAAAGGCGTCCCCTCGCAGCATGTCGATGCGCCAGAGGTTCACGAGAAAGTCGATTTCCTCCGGATTCAGATTATAAGCTGCGTTATATTGAGCTTGCGCGTCGCTCAGCAATCCGCGGTGCTCGGCCGTCACGCCCAGATTGTTGAGCGCCCGGGGATTGCGGGGATGAAACGCCAACTCCCGCTGGAAGGATGCTTCCGCTCCGGTAGTGTCACCGAGCCGCATATCGAGCGCGCCGAGGTTCAGGTTCAAGTCCGGAAAGGATGAATCCGCCGCAGCCGCGGCGTGAAAATGTTTCAGGCCTTCGGCAAGCCGATTCAGCCGCAGGCAGGCGTTGCCCGCCATAAATTCAGCTTGAGCATTATTTGCCGCGGGAAGGACGCCCCAAGTGGGGATTACCGCAATAAAACCAATCCCGCCGAGGATGACAGCCGGCCGCAGTTCCCGGTAATTTCGGCGGTTCCGCACTATGCCGATGAGCCCCGCCGCCGCCAGCACAGCGACCGGCGGCAGCAGAGGCAGCCGGTAGCGGGCGGTGATGAAGAACATCAACAGCGTCACCGCGAAGACTAAGCTGTATCCTGCCAAAATCTTCGTCTGGCGGCTCCGCCGCGTGAAAAACCATCCTGCTAGTGCCAGCGGCAGCCACAGCCCCAGCGTAAGAGGCCTCATGACACTCAGCAGCCAGGATCCCCGCCACGCCAGCTCCAGCGGACGGTTGTTGCCAATGTCGCGGAGGTTGACCAGCATCAGGATTTTTCGAGCTGTCAGATTAATCCAGGCCGGGACGTCCGCGGCGATTTCCTCCCGCCCCATGCGTAAGAATTCGTCCGAAACTTCCACCTCAGAAAGCGTCCGACCCGCGTGGGCAGATGCGAGACGACGCGCGTCAGTTTCGCTCCATGCCGCACCCGCGCCGGGGAGCGTTGAAGACCAGCCCGTCGCAGTGCGCGCGTTGCCGATGTAAAAATTCACGCCGCCCTGAGTGGAGATGGGTATCAGCCTTCCAGCGGAGATGTAGTTTGCGACAGTCGCAGGGGAAATGACTGCCAGCGCGGCGATTAAGTGAAGAATGGGGTATTTGAGGGCGGAGAAGAGGAGGAAATACCCCCCCTTTAATCCCCCCCTGCGAGTAGGGGGGGAAATCGGTGAAGTGCTTCGAGCAGAGGGGGAAACCGGCATAGTGCTGCGAGCAGGGGAGTAAAACAGATGCGCTGTCAGATATAAAACGATTATATCAAAGGGCAGGAAAATCAAGAAATTGGGACGAAACAGGCACAGCAGTCCCAGCGCCGCGCCGGAGGCGACGGCGCTGCCAAACGTCGGTCGTTCGCGCGCTGCAAGCATAAGATACAGCCACACCGTCACCAGCGCCAGCGCTGTGGAGGTCATCAGTATTTCGCCGGAGAAATACACCGCGCTGCCACAGAATGCCCAGAGCAGCGCAGCGACGCAGCCAGTTGAAATACCACTCAGGCGTTGACCTATTCGATAGATGAAGAATATCGAGATTAGCTCTGCGGCAAGGTTGAGCAGGCGCGGCGGCAGCCAGCCCGTTCCGAACAACTCTGTGACTCCCGCCAGCAGATAGGCATACAGCGGCGCGCGGGGAAAGGGAAGGAACTCACCGCCGCGGCCGGCAAGGATGGCTCTCGCCCAGCCGGTGTAAAATTCAGGATCAGTACCGGGTGAAAGAAACCAGGCTTCGCCGCGTATTTGCAGCCAGTAGCCGATACGAATCAATGCTGCGAGCGCAAGGCCTGCCGCGGGCGCGGCGATTTTTGACTTCTTCGTAAATAGCATAGGTTTAATGGGATCTGAATCAGGCTGAGTTATCCATAGGAGCGCTAAAATGTAAAATAGCTTCCGGCACGCTGGATGCAAAGGGATGGCAGGGGCGGCACAACAAACGATGAAAATAGCCTCGGTCGGGCTCGGAGTCCCAACCTACGCCTCCCCACCGGCTATTTTCAAGAGAATGAGGCGCCGCAGACGCTCGCGGTACACTATGGAAACACGTCCAACATTAGCTGCGCTCAGTAACGCACTGGAGTCTTAGGTTATTTCTTCTTTATCGGATCGAAGTTTATAAAATCGCAGTGATGCACTATCCAGGCTTCGGTGGTGGAACGGCTTTTATCGCCTTCGTGCGAATGAACTGCGATGATGTGCTGCAGCGCCTCCGGCAGCTTTAATTCAAACGCCAGCGCCGCGCCGGAGATGGGGTGGCGCAGCATTCTCCCTTGCGAAGACACCACCCACTTCTCGCCGTTGAAGGAATATTCCAAAGCCTTGCCGACATCGTGCAGCAGTCCGCCGGCGGTCAATAAATCCATATCGACCTTAAAAGCCGCAATGCCGCTGTTGTTCATCACCTTGCCCACCGCGACCGAGCAGTCGGTGACGTTGCGGGTATGCGCGGCCAGGGAGATTTCGCCCATGTCCGACATAAGACTGAAGGGGATGCGCTCCAGATCCTCAATCGTCCATCCGCCGCGTTCAAGGGCGGTCAGCCAGCACCGCTCGACTAAACCTCGAAGCGAAGCGTCGGCAATTTCACTCAATTGAGGAAAAATTTCGACGAGCTGTTTTCTCAATGACTGACTCCATCTTCAATGAAAGGAGGAACTCACTACTTTTAAGACACTCCGGATGTTTCGACGCTCTAAGTAGGGTTTGCTGAAAAACTCCCAATTTTTTTGCTGTTTGCTGCTGTTTTTTGGTTTAAACTCCTCCTCGCTGTCATTTCCCAGAAAATAGC
>CAZCEM010000211.1:1673-4960 GCA_964497555.1 uncultured bacterium | reverse complement strand
AAGGAATCAATGGGGCAGTTGGCGGTTTTGCCGCCTGATCCGCTGAAAACAGCCAATGCTGGCGACCGCCTGACCAGCACCTATTCGATGTGGGAGATGTTCCGCAACTGCCGGAAGAAATGCCATCTGCGGTACGTCGAGAACCTGGTCCCCCTTCGCAAGGAAGAGCCGCTAGAGTTTGGGGCGCTTATCCATGATTGTCTGAGGATTTGGCACTCTATGCGAGACATCCAACAGGTGACCGCCCATATCGACACCACATTCGCTGGTCGGCCGCTGACGCCGGAGTTCAAGTTTCAGCGGCATTTGGCAACGGCGATGATGAGAGGCTATGCCCGGCGCTATCCGACGGAGTCTTTTGAGGTGATCGCCTTGGAATCTCCGTTCGAAGGCGAGCTCGTAAATCCCGCGACAGGCGCCTGCAGCAGAACTTTCGTGATGGCCGGCAAGATTGACGGGCTGGTCAAGATGGACGGAGGATACTGGCTGCTCGAACACAAGAGCGCCAGCCAGCTCGACGGCAATTACCTCGAGCGGCTCTGGACCGACTTCCAGATCACGCTTTACAGCCACTACGTCGAGAAGGCGCTGAAGATCAAGGTTGATGGCGTCCTCTACAATGTTCTCCTCAAAGCGAAGTTGAAGCAATCGGAGGGTGAGACCGAGGAGGAGTTCGCTCGCCGTCGCGCTGAGCTGATCGCCAAGTCGAAGTCGGGTAGGACGACCGCGCAACGCCGGCTGCCGGAGACCGATGAGGAATTCCAAGCCCGTTTGGCATTCAAGTACGACGAGCCGGGGATGTTTCACCGCGAGCAGCTGCTGATCTCACGGGACCAATTTCGCTTACTGCAGGAGGAGCTTTGGGAATTGACACAGCAGTATTTAGCGGCGCGGCGGAGAAATCTTTGGATCAGGAACACCTCCTACTGCTTCCGTTGGAACCGTCCCTGCGCCTATTACCCGATTTGCAGTTCGGGCGACAATCCCAACGTCGTCCAGAACCTTTACGAGGTTCGTCCGCCGCACACCGAACTATCGGCGCCGGCCGACGATGAACCATCTATTGAAACTTCGTTTTAACCATTTCAAGAAGGAGATATCATGGGCTTACTTCCCAGTGAGAAGACCCAGCCGCAGACCGATCCCACTAAACTGTCGATGCTGCTCTACGCCCGCAGCAAGTTCGGCAAGTCGGAGTTCTGCTCCAAGATACCCGGGGCGATTTTCCTGGCTACCGAGCCGGGACTGAGTCACCTGGAGACCTACAATGTCCCGATTCCCGATTGGGAGACCTTCCTTGCGGCTTGCGGCGAACTGGCAGGCGGCAATCATCCCTTCAAGGTGGTGATCGTCGACACGATCGACATCTGCTACAAACTCTGTTCACAGCACGTCTGCGCGAAACACCACGTTGAAACTGAATCGGATTTGGCATACGGACGAGGCCATGCGTTGGTTTCCAATGAGTTCCAGCGGGTTCTGCTCAAACTGGCTTCGCAGAAGTTTGGTCTGGTGCTGATCTCGCATTCGACGGAAAAGGAAATCGAAGGGCGAACCGGCAAGTATCTAAAGGTCGTTCCCACACTTCCGGAGAAGGCGGCCAAATTCCTGCTGGGCCTGGTCGACCTCATTTGCTTCGGCGACTTCGAAATCGTGACCGGACCAGACGGTCAGAAGCACTTCCGCCGCGTGCTCCGCACCAAGCCGACCATCTACTACGATGCGGGGGATCGCTCCGGACGGCTACCGGAGATGATCGACCTCGATTTCGCCACATTCTACGAGGCTTATAAGCAGGCGCTGGGCTCGAAGAAGCCAAGCGCGAGCCGGGACTCGGAGCAGCATTCAACCGCCGCTGCGAGCGCCCCATCCAATTCAACAACCTCAACTCAATCCAAAGAAAGGACGGAAAACAAGAAATGAGCGCAAGCACCAAAACCCACAAATTGCCTGCCTCAACGACCGAGGAAGGCACGACGCTGGTCATTCGCGCCCCCAAGCGCGGACGGCTGCGCATCCGCGTCATCGGCGAGACGCCGCTGATCATGCACCGCTGGTCGGAGAAGGCGGTCAAGGAGATGCTCGACAAGCAGCGCGGCGTCAAGAGCCTGACCAAGCGGGAGGCGAAAGATCCTCAGCAGGACTATGAGGCCAGCATGTACCGGATGCCGGACGGCAGCGGATATGCCTTTCCCGCGGTGGCGTTCAAGTCGGCGATGGTTTCGGCCTGCCGGGAGATCGACGGATTGACGATGGCGCAGGCGCGGCAGGCTTGGTGCGGCTGGTCCTGGTGGGGCGATGTGCGACGGATTCAGGGGGCAAGGCAGGCGAGGTTTGGTGGCGCGGGGTCAGGCTTGGTGCGGTGGGGTTCGGCATGGCGAGGCGGGGCGCGGCACAGCCTGGCAGGGCAGGCGAGGCGAGGTGCGGCAAGGTGTGGCAAGTTCTGGCAAGGCGTGGCGAGGCAGGCAAGGTTTCGAAAACGCGACACGGAGGAGCCACCTGACGCTTCTTCATCATATCAAATCAAACTAAGGAAGAAAGCATGAACGAGAATTCATCCACTCGTGCCGATGGCGTTGACCTCTCACATCTCGACGAGGAGTACGCGCGTGCGGAAGTTCCCGAAACTGAAGAGGTAACGGATGGACGATATCAAGTTTCAATCGAGCGTGTCGAACTGACCCAAGCGCAGTCTACTGGCAATCCGATGTTGCGGTGGGTGCTTCGCATTCTCGGTCCATCCCATCGTGACCGTCTGTTATGGAAAAACAGTGTCATGACTGCAAACACGCTGGAATATCTGAAGGCTGATCTGCAGCGCTGCGGTTTGACCCTCAACAGGCTCAGCGACCTGCCAAATCATCTTGGCGACCTGCTGGACCTGAAGTTGGAGGTTGTAAAGCGCACAAAGGACGGAAACAGCAACATTTTCATCAATAAGAAGATCGTTGTTGATGACGAACCCACTGGATACCGAAACGCTGCCGCCGATGCGATGACGCCCTTCTGATGCAGAAGAACTTCATCATCATAGTTGACACCCGCGAGCAGCGTCCTTATGGCTTCAGCGCCAGCGTATCGACGGTCAAGCGCGCCCTTTCCGAGGGTGACTATTCCCTCGACGGCTTTGAACATCTGGTCGCCGTCGAGCGCAAATCCCTTGAGGATTACGCCTCCAGTCTCAGCTGCGACCGGGAGCGGTTTCTCTGTGAGATCGGGCGTATGGCTTCCATCCCACACCGGCTGGTGGTCGTCGAGGGGAGTTTGACCGACATCCTCGGCTGGAA
>CAZCEM010000211.1:0-1573 GCA_964497555.1 uncultured bacterium | reverse complement strand
GCGCAGCAAGGCTTTCAACGTGGCGCTGGCCTGGCTCTCTGCGTTCGGCCTGACCCATCACCAGGTGACCACCCTTATAGACCGATTCGGCAACGACGTCGTCGCGGTATTGAAGTCGAATCCCTATCTACTGATCAGAGAGATTCACGGTTACGGCTTCAAGCGGGTTGATGTAATCGCTCTGAAGATGGGGCTTTCCAAGACATCCCCCGAACGCATCCGCGCCGGCATTATGAGTTCAATCGGTGAACGGATCGAGTCGGGCGACTGCTGGGTCGATTATGAGGAGTTGGTCGAAATCGCCAACCGGCTGTTGGTGATGGACAACCTCGACAGCCGCGAGCGGATCGAGCGGGAACTTGACTGTCTGATCGACAAGGGCGAGTTGGTCTGCGAATCGCACCATGGCCGCTTCATTGTGGCGCGTCCTGATCTGCGGGGCATGGAGCACGACCTCGAAAACTGGTTCCGCGACGGCGCTGAGCTCAATCCCCATTTCGAAGCTGGAGCTGATCTCGACGCCCTCATCGACGCTGAAGCACCCACTTTAAACGCCGGGCAGCGACGGGCGGCGAAGACCGCCCTCTCCGCGCGGATATCCCTGATCAGCGGCGGCGCCGGCAGCGGCAAGACGTTCACCATCGCCTCGATCACCAAAATCTGCAAGGCGCGAGGTCTCAAAGTAGCCCTGACCGCTCCCACCGGCAAGGCCGCCAAGCGGATGGAGCAGGTGGTCGGGCAGGAAGGTTTCACCATCCACCGGCTGCTCGGTTACCAGGGATCGCAGTTCACAGCCGGACCGGAAAATCCGGTCGCCGCCGATATCCTGGTGGTCGATGAGTTCTCGATGGTTGATGTGCCCCTCGCTTGGCACCTCTTCCGTTCCCTCGATCTGCAGAAAACCGCCGCCGTTCTCGTCGGTGACCACAACCAGCTGCCTCCGGTCGGTCCGGGCAATCTGCTGCGCGACCTGTTGGATATGCGGCTGATTCCCGGCGTCGTCCTGGATGAAGTGGTGCGTCAGGCCGGAGTATTGAAGGAAAACTCCATCGCCATCCTGCGGGGCGAGGTCCGCCGGACGGCCGAGGAATCAAGTCAAGGCCGCCGCCCCTGGTATCTGGTCGACCAATTCACCGATGTCTCGGATATCCAACGCTTCATCGTTGACCTCTACGAGACTGTTCTGGTTGACAGATTGGGATTCGACCTCTTGCGCGACGTTCAGTTGCTCACTCCGACCAAACGGGGAGAACTGGGCGTGGACGCCTTAAACGTCATCCTGCAGCGCGTGATCCAGAAGAAGCTGTTCGGAGTCGACGTCCCGCCGCCTCCGCCCCATCGCCGTCCCAAGTTCCGCCGCCACGACCGCGTCATCCAGACGCGCAACAACTACGAGATCGGCGTCATGAACGGCGCGACCGGCGTCGTCGAGGATGTGACCGAAGATGGAGGATTCGCCATCCAGTTTGAAGATCAGCGGGTGGAGATCGAGCCCAAGAGCGAAAATCTCAGCGATGTCTCACTGGCATACGCCCTGACCATCCACAAAGTCCAGGGCTCGGAATACCCCTGC
>CAZCEM010000210.1:0-4972 GCA_964497555.1 uncultured bacterium | reverse complement strand
CTGCGGGTGGTCTATCAATGCCGCCAGAACCCAAGTCTGACGCCGGAACTGATTGGTGATGTCAATTCCGCAGCGACCGGATGACTGAGAATCAAGATGCTCCAAGCCGGTCAGAAACATGATCTGTCCGTTGGAGGGATTGGTTTTGTAAATGGAGATGTCCGGTTTGGTGGGGTCAATCTCCGGGTCATCCCGTGTCATGAGATAAAGGGGGCAGTCATCGGGGTCGTCCGGATACCAGCTCATCCCGTAAGGGCTGATGACGCTGTTGCTGCGCGGATCGACCAGATCCAGGCGGTCGAAGGAAATCAAGCTGGAATCCGGCCCGAAACGGAAGCAGAAAATCCCATACAAGGGTCCCGCGATGAACATCGTGCCGGAATCAGGAGCATAGCCTATCGCTCGGGGGGAGCTTAACAGCTCCGGCAGATCCCAGGCCCGCAGATGCGTGCCGGTGCGCGGATCCACCTTCAGCAGCGAATCACCGGAATAAACACAGTATATGGCGTTGCCGAAGTAAGTCATATCCCGAACGCCATAAATGGTGTTCACTCGCTGGGGCAGGCGGTCGAGCAGCCATCCTTGATTATTGAAGACATAGAACCAACTGTCGCTCTTGCCGTTGTCGCCGCCAGCCACAATCCAACGGTCACCGCAAGAGACAATGCCGCCCAAACGCAGATCCTCAACGCTGTCGGACACAGCCCAGGTTGCGATTCGCCGCCAATCCACCTCGTCCTCGCGTTCATTCCTCTGAAGTCTTAGACACCCGCTGTACTGCAGCCAGCCGCTGCCAGGATTGGACAGCGTTAGCTCCGCTTCCAAATAGCCTTGGTTGACGGCTGTGGCGTTGATGTGGTCGGGATTGAAAACCGCTCGGGGCGACTTCAGATAAACATTCAGTTGGTTTTCACCCTCATGCAGGTTAAAATCGGTGAAGGTAGTGTCGTTGTAGAACTCTTTGCTGACAGTGATGCGGTAATCATCCGCGATGATGGCTTCCGGAATGACGAACCGGCCGTTGGCGTCGGTGGTCGCGCGTCCGCCGTAGGAGGTTGTCACCACCGCTCCTACCAGCGGGATGTTGACGCCGAACTCCCGCACCGTTCCGAACAACCGCCCGGTCCGATAACCTTGGCTGGTGGTGAACAGGATAACGCTCCCTGAAGCCAAGGGCGCCGCACCGGTATTCAACTGCCCCCAATAGGTGTATTCCAGCCCGTCGGATTGGTCGGGGCTGACGATGCCCACAGTTGCAAAGGGCGTATCCCAAGCCTGAAAGCAGGAGCGGTTGTCGGTTACCTCGTTGTACTGAAAGAGTATTTCGCCGTCGCCGGTCTCCGTCGGATGTTCCTGCGGGTCATAAAGAATCACCTCAAAGGTCTCAGAGGGCTCCCAGTTGCCGTTGGGACCCAGCTTGCGCAGCCGAGACCATTCAATTATGAACCGGTCCCCGGCGGCGTCGTGCCAGGTATAAACACCACCGCCGTCAGGGATGATGAGGTCGTCCCAGAAGGGGCACAACATGCCCGGGATGCACTCAGGGCCCGGAATATGACGGTTTCGCCCTCCTGCCAGTTGAGCGTAGGAGCCGAACGCCATCCATCCGTTGGAGCAGATGGTCACGCGATTGAAAACCTGACCGTAATAGATAAAATTGAACGGCAGGTTCACCGCCACGCTGCGGTCCTGGTCCTCGCCGGTATCGGTTAGATTAGTGTTCTGCCCGCGGCCGCCATGGTTGGAGGCGATTTCCACCCAGTTGTAACGGGGAACCGTTCCCCAGGTCGTGTCGCTATAATCGATGCAGATGTAGCCGTAGCTGTCGGGGCCAAATGGGTAAGCAGCGCGCGGCTGGCCGATTCTCAGCTTGAAATAGGCGGTGTCGGAGAAGCCGCCGTCGCCGGAGACTATGACCTTCATCGGCGCATAATTGCCGCTCAAGAATTGGGAACTCGCGTAAATTTCGACCATGTCTAAAGACATGGGGGCTTCCCCGACGCGTATGGATTCGAAATCCGCGTCGGCAACGGAAAATCCAACCCGGGGATTCTCGCTGACCAGATGGGCATGCAGCGGCGGTGAGTTTTTAACGCCGTGATTGTTCAGAAATAGGAACGCCAGGCAGGTGTCGCCCGGAGTCAGGGGATTGTTGTCCCAGTCAAACAACTCGAAGCCGATGTCCGGACCTGCAACCAGCAGCGGGAGGGAGCTGTTCCAAGTGGAGTTGCCCACAGTGGCAGCGAAGTTCATTTGTGCCGATTCGCCGTGAGGGAAGGCGCCGTCCAACTCTATCATGAAGTGAAGGTCGGCGGACTGTCCCGCGCGGGGAGCGGAATTGGCTACCGCCTCGCCTTGAATTACATGCACCAGCGGATTGGCGCAGGTCAGAACTACTCGCATCTGCCCCTGAGGCTGGGTGGAGCCGCGGTTGGCTATCGAGGCCATCAAGTCAATTCGCTCGCCGTTGTTGGCTTGACCGTCGCCGTCACCTCGGCTGCCGTTGTTGTTGTCGTCGTCGATATGGAGCGATTGTGCCGCCAAGTACGTTTGTGCGCGTGAGATTTCTATTTCACCCAAGCAGGCGTGCAGATTGGCGCCGGTTACCGTCAAATGAACCGTGCCCAGTTCGGACTGCTCGGGCGACAAGTGAAACCGAGCGATGCCGGCTGCGTCGGTCAGGCTGACGAGCTGGATGTCGTCTTCGCGGTACAGACATACCCTGGCGCCCGCCGCCGGCTGACCGTCAATCCGCCGGGTAACAGCAATCTGGAGGTCGGATTCACCGATGCTGAGTTGCTCCGGGAAATCCACAGTCAACAAAGTGGGGATGCCGGTGTAAATGTCCACCGCCGGGTCGCCCATGAGATTGTAGATGTAAAACTCCGTCAACCAGGCTTCCATCTGGTTGTTTTCAGCGTGATTGATATCGCCGCGATTGGCGTAATGGGTGTACAGGTCAAGCTTGCCCGCCATCAGCGCCCAGCCTTGGGCGTGGATTTTATCGACCAAGGCCGCGTACATCGTCCCGGCTGCCAGAACGTTATTATAGGCGCTGTGGGTCGCGCCGGCGGCTCCGACTGCGCCGATGGCGCCGCCCTCTCGCAGGTAGCAGAGCCGCTCGGTGTAGGAAAACTGGTTGTCGATGACGTTCTGCCCATAGTCGCCGGTGTTGCAGGTTGCGAGTATGACGAAGGGCCACTTGGAGCCGTTGTCGATGCGGTCAACGTCTCGGCAGGCAAAGCCGTTCATCTCCGACCAGCCGCGATAGACGAAGAAGGTGATGCCATTGCGGAAGTTGTTGTTGATGAAGTCGGTGGGGTCGCGCTGCTGCTGATTGGCGGTCCAATACAGCTCATTGACCTGCGTGTAGCCGTGATTCATCATCAACGACTTACACCAGCGGCTCAGATCTTTGGAAGAGGCGCCGCTGCGGGAGTCCGTCGCTGCCGTCGCGCCGTGCAGATACCAGGCGGTGTCGTCGTTGTTGTCGCCCATATAAGGTGTGGATTCGTAGGCGATGATCTTCGCCACGATGTCTTCCAACATGCTCACCCGGTTGAAGATCAACCGTCCCACCGCCACTTCGGGGAAAATGTCGTTCCCCTCCAGCTCGCAGTAGTGATGGTCGGTCTCGTAAGCGTACTGAGAGCCGTGCTGTTCGTTATAGTACGCCAGCGTGTAGTCATTGCCCTGCAGTCCGGGGCCGTCGCCGACCAGCACAATGAATTCGGGGGGGATTTCCCAGTGGTCGTAAGCGTTCTGAATGGCGGACTTAATCGCCAGCCGGTTATTGTTTTCCGCCACCCGGATGACTTCAGCGGTCCATCCCGTTCGGCGCCGCCACTCCAGCAGAGGCTGCAAGGCATTTTCCACTGAAATCCAGTTGCCGATGACATAAGCGATGGAGCCGCCGGGCAGACCGTCGTCACGTAAGGGGGGTTCATCGCGCAGCGCTTCGGGATTGACCACCATTCCCTTCAATGCCTTAGAGGCGTATATCGACGGGCGGGGGCGTTCGGGATTTGCAACCAGATTGATTCTATTTTCGTCGGAGGTGAAGTCGAGGCGAAAATCGATTTGGACCGCAGCTTGCATTTCGCCGGTGGCAGGATTCCAGCGCACCGGATGCAGTATCACCGGCACTACTCGATTGCCCCGCATGATGGCTGGTTCTCCGAGTGTAACCGATTTCGGGGGCCAGAAGCCTTCGTAGTTCGCCAACGCCGCATTGACGGGGATTTCGCGTTGGGGCTGTGAGCCATTCCTCGCCAGGGCCGCCGCATCGGCAGCCGATGTCTGCGCCTGTCGGATTGAGGGTGAAACGCCTTCGAGCACGCGCCAGTTTTCTTCCTCCACCACGACGGACACGCCCGACTGGGCGGGAATGACAACCAGTTTCTGCACGCTGGGCAATTCAGGCAAGCCGGCGGGACCGGCGATATTGGCGCCGTCAAGACTGACGACGTCACGAGACGTGTTTAAAAAAGAATGGTGGTCTATGTTGAAGCCTGTCGGCGTGTAGGCGCATTCCAGGGCAGCGGGGGAAGAAGTTTTCACCGTCAGATTAGCGGCAGCGCGGCTCTGAGGCGTAACTTCCGCTGACTTGGCCAGGCCGACGGCAAACAGGAGCAAGGTGAGGGAAAGAGTGTGATGAAGCAGTGCTGACCGCGAACTCATCAGCTTCGCGGATTGTTGCTTAAACCTCATTAAAACCTCCGAAAGGGTATCAACCATGCGAATCGGAATTTTCTAAACACAGCAAAACCAGCCCATGACAGGCAGCCGGGCGCAGCAGCGTAATTGCATGATAAGCAATTATTATACCAAGGGCAGCGGATTTCAGTCTTGGAATGCAGAATGCAGAATGCAGAATTAAAAATGCAAAATGCGGAATGCAGAATGCACTTCCCCATTGGGAGGGCGGGCTTTCAGAGTCTGGCCGATAATTTTAAGCTTGTACCAATTAGGG
>CAZCEM010000209.1:0-4998 GCA_964497555.1 uncultured bacterium | reverse complement strand
CCGCGAAAGCGGGAATCCAGCCCAAGTCCTTCTGGATTCCAGCTTTCGCTGGAATGATGCGTCTTTGGGGTATTGGGAATGATGCGTCTTCGAAGCATTGTTCTCAATGTCCAAAAGAAAATGCACCTCTTAATAGAATCATTTTCATTCCTACTGTCAGTCTTCCCCCCTTGACCACGCGCGTGAATACGCCCTCGCGCGGCATGACACAGTCTCCCACGCTGTGATAGATGGCGCATTGATGATGACACTCCTTGCCAATCTGTGTCACCTCCAGCTCGACATCTCCACAAATCAACCGGTCTCTGATTTGGAGATGCGGCACGTCCAGCCCCCGGATGGTGAGGTTCTCGGCGAAATCACCCGGATTGACGTCTGCTCCCATCTCCCGCATCCGTTCGACCGATTCGAGCGCGAGGAGACTCACCTGCCGATGCCAATCACCGGCGTGAACGTCGCCCTTGATTCCCCATTCGGCCACAAAGAGCGCCGATGGAACATTTGTTTTAGCAATACCTCTCCGGCCGCTGACTGAAATTGCCTCAATAAAACCGAATTCAGCACTCATCAGACGCTCCATTCAAGGGGGATAACATCGACAATCGAGGCGCGCGGCAAGAATTCCAGGTCTTTTGGGAAGAGAATCACCGCATCGGCCTGAGCAAGACCGCTGAGCATGTGAGACTCCTGCCCTTTGACCGGCTCAACAGTTAAATATTCGCCGTTCAAACTGAGTTTCGCGCGAACGAGTTCCATCCTGCCAGCCTTCTTGCATAGATCGCAAGCCAGATGGGCCGTCGTGTGTTTCGGCGCTGGCAAAGGCTCGCCGGTCATCTTCCGAATCGCGGATTTAGCAAAGAGTTCAAAATTCAACTGCGCCGAAACCGGATTGCCCGGCAAGCCGAGCAAGACCGCTGGATTTCTCTTGCCTCGCGGGAACGTCCCAAAATAGAGCGGCTTTCCCGGTTTGATCGCCAATCCCCAAAAATGCTCCACCACACCGAGCGAAACCGCAACCTGGCGGACATAGTCGTAGTCCCCGACCGATATCCCGCCGACGGTAATGACGATGTCACAGTCGCGCAATGCCGCCTCCAATCGCCGGCGCAGTATTGAAACATCGTCGGGACAATAGAATAACTTGATAGATTTGACGCCGCAGCGCTTGAGCGCGTCCACGAGCGCGGGTCCATTGGAATCGTAGATGCATCCGGGCTTGGCTTCTTCTCCAAGCGGCTGCAGCTCGTCGCCGGTGTTAATCAAGGCTGCCTGAGGGGATTTATAGACCCGCGCTTTCTGAAGTCCGAAAGAGGCCAGCATTCCTAGGACCGGCGGTGTGACTCGGAGACCGGCCCTCAAGGCCGGCGTGTTTTCAGGTAGTTCCCCACCCTTCCTATGGATGTTGGCGCCAAATTGAACCTTATGGCTGATGAACAATCCCCGCTCTGACTCAACTTCCTCCCGTATGACGACCGCGTCGGCGCCGGATGGAATCGGGGCGCCGGTCATTATTCTCGCCGCCTTGCCGGGAGGCAGTGGCTTTTCACTGGTCTCACCCGCCCGAATGGTCGCCACAACCTCCACCGGGAGCGGATTGGCTGCGGAGGCTTGGCTGTAGTCCTGAACTCTGACCGCATATCCATCCATCGCGGAGTTGTCAAATCGGGGCAGCGGGAAGGGGGTGATTATATCTTCGGCCAAGACCCTACCGGACAACTTCGACAACGGCAGACTGATTTTACCCAGAATCGGGGTTTTCTCAAGGATAATCTGAAGCCCTTCTTCAAACGAAATCAAGTTATTCTCCCTTGTGAGACATGCCCCAACCGAAGCCCCAGATCATCGGGAAGGCGTGTAATATGGCGGGGAAGAGGAAGTCCAGCGATTCGGCGACCCCCTTGCGCGAACCGGGAAGGTTGACTATGAGCGTCTTGCCGCGTATTCCCGCCCGGGCGCGAGAGAGCATCGAGTAGGGCGTGCGTTGCTGCCCGTAGGCTCTAATCGCTTCCGGAATACCGGGAATCTCGCGCTCGAGGAGCTTCTCCATCGCTTCCGGCGTCCGGTCGCGGGGGCTGAATCCGGTGCCGCCGGTGGTTATTATCAGATCGACGCCGCGCTCGTCGGCGAGGTTCTGGATGAGTCTCACGATTTGAGCCGGCTCGTCCGGCACGACCTGGTATTCCACGACCTCCAGCCCCTCTTTCTGCAGCCGCTCCTCGATCATGCGCCCGGAGGTATCGGTTTTCTCCCCCGATGCGATGGAATCGGACATCACGATAACCGCGGCTTGCAATGGTCGTTCGAGGGATTCCTTGAAATCGCTCTTCCCGCCCCGTTTCTTCACCAGGCGCACCCCTTCGATTGCCATCGTCCGGTCGAGCATCTTGAGCATATCGTAGAGCGTCAGGGCGGCGACGGTCGCGGCGGTCAACGCTTCCATCTCGACGCCCGTGGCGGCGATTGCCTTGACGGTGGCTTGAACGGTAACGGACGACTCGCCCAAGTCGAAATCCAGCCCCACAAACTCAATGGGGATGGGATGGCAGTAGGGGATTAGCGCCGGAGTGTTCTTGGCGGCGAGGACCGCGGCGGCTCTGGCGACCTCGAGCGGGTCGCCCTTCGGAACTTGACGATTTTTAACGGCGACCACCGTCTCTGGCAGCAAGGATAACTTGGCTTCCGCGACCGCTGAACGGAGGGTCGGGTATTTATGTGAGATGTCGAGCAATTTGGATAATTCTCTCAGTTTAACGGACTAACCGTTAATTCCCCCCAAAGATTCTGGTACTCCTCCGGCGTATTAACGCTCTGAAGCAGCGAGAGTTCGTTCAGCGGCAATTCTACCAGATAGGGATTGTTTGGTTTGATGAACTGGCGAAGCGACCTGACGCCGTCATTCATTGCCTTTCTCACTGCCGGCAAGGCGGACTGAGGCACATAGACCGGCAGCGGGATGACGCTGCCCTCTGCCTCGAAAGCGTGGATGCGGTCAGCATCCTCATTCAGAAGTCGATTGAGGAGCGCTGCGCTCAACTTAGGCTGGTCGCAGGCGATGACCAGATATCCGCCGCCAAATCCGGTCGCAAGGGCGGCTTCGATCCCCGCCAGGGGACCCTCGCCGGGGCGCAAATCCATAATGTGAAGGAAGGGCGGTTTAAAAGGATGGGTCAGCGGACTTTTCCTCATTCTCACCCCTTCAGTTGTACTAGGCTCCCCGCCGGCTACGACCTGCATATCTGTCAGGCGCGACAACAGATCGAGCGCGTTCTCGAGGAAGGTCCGCCCGTTGGGGAGCGGGAGGCGCTCCTTGGGCTCGCCCATCCGACGGCTTCGCCCGCCTGCCAGGACAACGCCTGTCATCGGCTGCCTCACCTACCCTCCCACTGCGACCATGAGATTGTCGGATTGCATAAAATCGGGCGGGCGTTTGCCGGACATATACTCACCCAGCGCTGCCGCTGCTCTGCTCTCGCCCTTTGCAGCAAGGATGCCCACCAGATCGAGTGTCTGGGGATCCATCAGGCAGCGGCGCAGTCTGCCATGACTGTCAAGCCGCAGCCGGTTGCAGCCTTCACAGAATGGCTCTGATTCGGGAGTTATCCAGCCCAACTGGACCTCAAGTCCATCCTGCTTGAACAGCGTCTCCCGGGCAGCCGCGTCCGCTCGGTGAGGCAGCTTGACCAGCTCGCCTTTCCCTTTTAGAAATTCTATCACTTCAGAAGCCGGGACAAACTGGTCGTATGACCGGGCTCCCAGGGAACCTATCTGCATGATTTCGATAAACCGCACTTCTAAGCCTTTGGTTTGAGCGAATCGAATGAGAACCGGGACATCCTCGCGCCAGTGAGCCTTTTGCAAGACAGCGTTTATCTTGAGAGGGGTGAGTCCGGACTGGATGGCAGTTTCTATTCCCTGAAGCGTGTCGCGCAACTCGCCTCCGGTGAGGTCCCGGAAACGGCGCGGGTTCAGGGTATCCAGCGAGACATTGACGCGGCTCAATCCGGCTTTCTTAAGTGGAAGCGCGAGAGCATGCAGCCGAGAGCCATTGGTGGTAAGGGATACTTCGGCGAATAGATTCACGGTCGTCAGCCGTCGGATAAGTTGGAGCAAACCCGACCTGAGGAGCGGCTCACCGCCCGTAATCTTGATTCTGGTGACGTTCCAGGCTTGTCCGAGCCAGATTGCCGCGGCCGCCAACGCTTCAAGACTGGGCAGGTTGCGGTAGGGGGTATTAGGGAAGCCTTTCACAGGGGCGCAATAAGGGCAACGGAAGTTGCACCTCTCGGTCACCGAAAGGCGGAGGGTGTGGGGCTTTAGTCGCTCCCAACCAGCAAGGCGGGGCGACCAGAGGTTTGCCGGCATAGTGGTCGTGGAATGGCTCCTTTCCAAGCGGGGAGGCCGCACCGTTTCCAGCAGCGACCCTCGGGGGCAGGAGGTTCTCCTCCTCCCCACCGCCCAGACCGCCATAACGTGTGCGATGCGCCTTAGGGAGCCTGGGTCGGAGTGTATGTGAATCAGTGTCGTCCCCGACGCTGCGGAGAATAATCCGAGTTGAACTTAAGAAATAATATCGGATTCTTTAGGCTTAAAGTCAAGCGTAGGTCAAATTAAGGGTGCATACAACTTAATTATTCCTCCAAGCTGTATCCGCAGTTACTTTAATCCCTGAGCAAGCGATATTGTGGTGCAGGATGTCCTCATCCTGCACCAGTAAAGCTTTCAACTGCAGGGTGAGGACACCCTGCGGCACACGCAATCTCGCTATAGGAAACAAGTTTAGTTCTTATCGCCGGATTAGGAATGAAGGATAATTAGGGTCTGCTGAAAAACTCCCGATTTTATTGCTGTTTGCTGCTGTTTTTTAGTTTGAACTCCTTTACGCTGTCATTTTCCCAGAAAATAGCTCCTGGGGAACGCGTAGGTCGGGCTTCCAGCCCGACTGTAGGGGATGGACGGGGTGGACGGGGTGGACAAGGTGGACAGCGGCTATTTTCATCC
>CAZCEM010000208.1:0-5020 GCA_964497555.1 uncultured bacterium | reverse complement strand
GGGGGGCAGGGGGGTTGCCATAAAGGTAATTGACTTATTGAATGCGAATTGGTATAAGTTTAGAGTTCAAGCTTCAGCTTGGGCATGTTAAAGCGAATCTCTAACTTCTGTGTTTGAATGCCGCTTGAAATCTATTCTCTGTCAACATTAGGCGCCATCCCCGGTGATGCAGATGGGGAGCCGCGCTGCGCAAGCCTGCTTTCAGAATACGATTTTTCAGGACAAATTGAAGAAATGTTGGAGTTTTATGGGACAGTCCTCAGCCAATAAGCTGACCCTATCCGGTCGTCTTTGTCTTGCGCTGAACCGGGTATTTAAAAAACACGAAAGGCGTGGTAGGTCATCGCCCGAATCGTATTCGCTCGCCGAGTATGAAAATGCCGGCGGGCAGATGAAGATATTCAACGGGACCGTGGATCTACGCGGCAAGCGAGTGCTTGACGCCGGCTGCGGATTGGGCGGCAAGACGGTCTATTATGCCGAACTGGGCGCAGCGGCGGCGGTAGGCATAGACCTTGACTCCAACCATACGCGATATGCCAGACAATTCGCATGCCGCCGGAATCATAGCGAGATCCTTTTTATCAACGGCTTGTTATCAAAGCTCCCCTTTCAGGATGACGCGTTTGAAGTCATCGCCTTGAACGATGTGCTGGAGCATATCGCGCGCGACGAGCTTGACGAGGCCTTGTCCGAATTAAAACGGGTGATGAAACCGGCTGGGCGCATCTTCCTTGAGTTCCCGCCCTGGACCAGCCTTGATGCCTCACATCTGTATGACTACATCTACACCCCGTGGTGTCACCTGCTGTTCTCGGATGAAACCCTCCTCTCGGTGGTCCGAGCCATCGGCGACCGCGGCCGACACGGCAAGCTGTCCGAAATTGAGCACTATCAAGCCCTCAACAGGATCACCATTGGCGAATTCAAGGATATGCTGCGGCGATTTGGCTTCAAAACGGTGCTGTTTAAATATATGATGTTTAAAAACAAGGACATTCTAAGACTTATACCGTTGGTGAACAAATATCTTGTCAGGCGGGTCATCGCGGTTCTTTCAAAGTGAGGCGGCAGACTGGACTGGATTCGACGGAGCAAGGGGTGCGCGACAGTACCAGCAGGTTTATTGGTTCTTCGCTGTTTAGTGTGGGTATGATAGAATTTGGTGTCTCCTTGCTGTCATTTCCCAGAAAATAGCCCCCGTCCATCTCGTCCCCGCCGTCCATTTCGTCCACCCCCCTACGGTCGGGCTGGAATTCTGCATTCCAGCTTCCGCTGGAATGATGCGTCTTCGACGCATTTTTCATTGTTCAAAAGTTAATGCACCCCTTAATACTCTCCTTTTTTGTGCGCCCAATCCGAGACGACCTCCTGGAAAAACTGCTGGTAGTTCTCCCCCGTTGCCGACCAGCTCAGCTTGTCCACCACCGACCTCCGTCCGGCTTCGCCAAGGCGGCTGCGTAAGGAGTCGTCCGATAACAAGGCCTCCCATGCCGCTGTCAAAGACTCTGCATCCTCCGGTTTTACCAGCAGCCCATTCTCGCCGTCGCGGACGATATCGATTACTCCTTGCCCCTCTACGCCTATCACCGGCACCCCCAAAGCCATCGCTTCCAGATAGACCATCCCGAATCCCTCTCGATAGCTCGGCAGCGATAAAAAGTCCGCTTCCGCCATCAGCCGCAGGACTTCAGCATAAGGCAGCGCGCCGTGGAATCGAACCCGGTCGGACAGTTGATACTCTCTCGATAATTGCTCCAACCGCGGGCGTTCGGGTCCATCGCCCGCGATGTCATAACACAAGTTGGGATATTGATGCTTCAGGCTGCTCAGCGCCTGGAGGTTGTAATGGAGACCCTTCGTGGGAATCAGGTTGCTTACCGAGACCACGCGGAAGGCGGACTGCCGGTCGCCGCGTCGTCGAGATTCCTGTCGGCGTTGGTAGCCTTCCTCCGAAGCCTCCGGATCGAAGCCGAGGTATATCAACCGCAGCCGAGCTGTCGGCGAGACTTCACGAGCCGCGTTTATCAAGCGGCTGCTGTTGGCGGTAACGCCCGCGGCACGGTTATATACCTCCGACACCTTGGCTCGCGCTCCGGGAAGATGGATGGTCTCGTTAATATCCGCTCCGAGAATGGTAACCACATACGGGAGGTCGAGGCGATGGGCCAGTTTCATCGCGGCCCAGCCTTCCGGCAGCGCCGGCAGCGCCCAGATAAGGTCCGGTCGAAAACGCCTGGCAGTCTTCCACAGGAAGCCGCCTTGGATAAGATGCAGCCATTCGCCCGACCAGCGCGTGGGGATGAGTTTATAGGAACTCCAGTAGCAGGGAAAATCGACCTCAAATCCGTCCATATCCGCGCGACGGGGGGAGTCGTCGAAATGACGCTTCCAGGGGGTGATGATGTTAAAAGGAAAGGGGGGTCGCGGGAGAGGGTGTATCACGTGCAGCGTATGCCCCAGCAGGCGCAGATGCCGAGCGGAGTGAAGCATGAAGATACCCGCCGAAGGAGCTGTCGGACGGGGAAACATGTTGGTGATCAACAGGATTCTCATGGGGATCCGCATAGTTGGCGATGCGTCTTAAGCGAAACAAACCAAAGGAAAAACTCACTCAAAAGACTAATGTTCCCGAAAGACTTGACTTAAGTGAATTATTTAATTATTTTTCGCTCTATAAGGGAATGGATGGGCGCTGGTGTTCCCCGCGGACTTCAAATCCGTCTGACGGTTGCTAATCACAGCCGTGGTGAGTTCGATCCTCACCCGTTCCCGCAAAGACGTCTGAACTGACGTCCGGCCCCGGCTGGTCTGACAGTCGGGGCTGTTTATTTTTCAATCTGCGGCCTTCAAGCCCTTTGTTTGCTGAATTTCCACTTCATGCAGGCATTCCGGGCACAATTCATGTGCGAACTTCAACTCCGAATGCAGGCTGAGATAATCCTCAAGTTGTTTCCAGCAGCCCTTGTCATCGCGGATCTTTTTGCATTTCGAGCAGATAGGCACCAGCCCACCTAAGGCGCGGATTTTGGCAAGCGCTTCCTGCAAATCATAAGTCAGCTTCTCCCGCTCCTCTTCAATCCGCCGGCGTTCGGTTATATCCTGAAGCGTGCCGACGAACACCGGCTCATCACAGCGGCTCAGCTCTTCGTCTAAGCTGGCATAGAGTTTTACTATCCTAATCTCGCTGCCCGAACGGACCACCCGGAAGTCGATATCTACGTGGCGCCGGCCCTCCTTCAGCAGCTTGTAGGCGGCTTTAAGGCTGAATTGATCCTCGCGGAAAACTACCTCCGCCAGCCTGTCCAGCGAGACGCCGTTCTCCTCCGGGGCCAAGCCCAGGATGCGGTAGAATTCGTCGGATCCGGTTACAATGTCCGTCACCGAGTTCCATTCCCAGTTACCCAACTGAGCGATCCGCTGAGCCCGACCTAATTCGATGTTTTTTAACCGGTGCAGTTCCGCTTCCCGGCGGGCTTTCTCAAGGTCATATTCGGTGGTCAGACGTTGGACCTGCTCCTCCGATTTCTCATTAAACACCTGCTCGTTGATGTCATGGAATTTTTCGAACTGCTCCAAAGCCGCCTTGAAATCGCCGTGCAGCTTATAGGCCTCGCACATTGATTGATGGATTCGACCAAGCAGCGGTTTGGCGTCTATCTTCTCCGCCAAAGCCAGCCCTTTCTCCAGATATTTCAGGGCTTTCTCGGCATCGCCGGTGTCAAGAGCCAGTTTCGCTTGATTTCTGCAAGCCGCCAGCAGTCCGTGATAGTCGCCCAGCTTCTCATAGATTTCCAGCGCTTCTTCTCGCGCCGACTCAGCCTGTTCCCGTTCGCCCATTTCCTCCCGAACGATGGCAATGTTGCTTAAGACTCCCGCCACTCCGCTTAGATGATTCTGCGCCCGAAACAGCTCTAGGCTGCGGCTAAAGAACGGCAGCGCCTCCGGGTAGTGCTCCAGCTTCATGTGGATGGTGCCTATCTGGTTGAGAGCCACGGCGTTCCGGGAGTTCTCAGCCGTCTCGTTCACCGCGTCCAGACTGCGCTTGTAATAATCCATCGCTTGGGCAAAATCCTTGCGCTCAAGGTAGAGCAAGCCGATATTGAGCAGGCAGCCTGAGACATTGTCGTTAGAGCCGCATTTCTCGTAGAGGCGCATAGCGGTTAAGTAGTGATTAAGCGCTTCGTCATGGTCGCCGGAATAGTAATGAACCACTCCCAGACCATTATGCACGCGGGCGAGCAGATCCAGTTGATCGTCGCGAACTTGTGTTAAAAGGCCTTTTAATCTGGTTACCGCGGCTGCGTTGCTGCCTTTTTTCCAAAGGTACATGGCGTTGCAGTACTCAGCGAGGCTAAAGCCTTCCGAGTAACCTTCCCGTTTGCTTAACACCGAAGCTCTTAGATTGTACTCGCGAGACCGCTCGAGGTCGCTGTTCAGGAGTTCTATCGTCAGTTCGTTGAGCAGGTCGGTTTTTCGCCGGGGATCGGTTTCGTGGTTGAGTTGTGTTTTAAGTTCGTCGATTCGTACGGACATTTTCTCTCCAGCTCTGCCTGAGCGCCCTGCAGAATTATGACCACGCTCGCTTAATCCATAGCTTAAGCACTTCAGCGGGCGTAATAATCACTCGGTTCTTGGTGAAGCGGCTCAGAAATTTAAAATTAAATGATACCAATTCTGAAGCTTATATGCAATCTTAAAACCGCGAACCAACTTTAATCACATCCTTTAATTCAATTTGAGAGCCTTTATGAAGATGCCTCTCGAAATCATCTGAACTCAGTTCATTTAGTCATGCTTAATGCACAAGTGAACCTCGGAATTTTCCTAAAAGACTCCATTATTAAAGGATGCATTTTCTTTTTTACAACGGATGTAATGTGTCGAAGACGCATCCTTCCAGCGAAAGCTGGAATCCAGAAAGGGTTTTGGCTGGATTCCCGCTTGCGCGGGAATTGTCATGGCGGCTTCCCCACCACGGAAGATGAAAATAGCAGCAACCGCAGGGTGCGGACACCCT
>CAZCEM010000207.1:0-5037 GCA_964497555.1 uncultured bacterium | reverse complement strand
GCGTCCACAACCTACGGCTGAGGCGATTTTCATCCTTCGTGGTGGGGAAGCCCCATGACAATTCCCACGAAAACGGAAATCCAGAAAATCCGCCGAAGGCGAATCATTCCAAATGCGCCAAAGGAGCATCATTCCAGCGAAAGCTGGAATCCAGAGGGATGCGGGGCTGAATTCCCGCTTTCGCAGAAATGATTGTGGAGGGGTGTGCCGGCATTCACGGAACAGACATTTAACATAGAAGTTTTAATCAGCGTTCACAGCGTTTGTTCGTTCTTTCCCGCATCCCGCCGCCGAGCCGGGCGGCGGCGGCTTAAGCCTCGTAGTATCAAGCTTCGTTCCAGGCATCACGTTTAGACTTCAAGCTTCAGCCGGCGCGCACTGAGGTGTGAACTCTAAACCATACCTTTGAATGCTGAAGGGTATAAATCTCCTCCTTCCCTCGTCCGATGAAGCCTTCAGTTTGTATCTTATCAAAGGCTGCTGTCATTGTTTTAAAATCCTGTCGTTTGTATGATTAATCCTATATTTGCGCGGCGCCTCTTGTTTTTTTCCTTGTTATTGTTTATTAATAATTCAATAGGTAATATTCTAAAGAATTACTCGGATTGAATAAGCCGTCGGATAACGCTTTTGCTCGAAACGTCAACGCCTCCACCCTCTCTCGTCCAGATATCCGAACGGAGGTTGATTCCGACCGCCGAGATCGCCTTTCCTCCGTTCTCTGAACATGTCCCGCATCCGCTAATAATACCAGCTTCCCCTGAAGCTGCGATGGTCGATGTCATAAAAGCCCCATCGATACGTTGACCGCGTCCATTCCGCCCTAAACAAACGGTGGGTGAGGGCAGTTTTTAAAATCACCCGTTAGACAGCTCCGCTTCTGAAAAGATTCAGCGCGGCCGGTCTTGTTTCGAGAAGAACCATCTGAAGCCTGATTCATACTACCGGAATGCGCCTTTGAAAAAACCGCTGTTCCTGATCTGCAACGCTCATCTGGATCCCGTGTGGCTGTGGGAGTGGGAGGAAGGGCTGGCTGAAACCTTATCCACCTTCCGCGCCGTCGCTGAAATGACCGACGAATTTGAGGGCTTCGCCTTCTGTCACAATGAAGCGGTTCTCTACCAGTGGGTTGAGGAATACGATCCAGAACTATTCTCGCGGATTCAACAGTTCGTCGCTCAGGGGCGATGGAATATCATCGGCGGATGGTACCTGCAGCCCGACTGCAACATGCCCGCCGGTGAGTCCTTCGTCCGTCAGATAAGCGCGGGCAAGAATTTTTTCCGTCAGAAATTCGGCGTCGAACCACGAACAGCGGTGAACTTCGACTCCTTCGGCCACAGCCGAGGATTGGTGCAAATCCTGAAAAAGTCCGGTTATACATCCTATCTGTTCTGCCGCCCCCAGAGAACCTTCCTCGAGCTGCCCGCTGACGACTTCCGGTGGGTCGGCTGTGACGGGTCGGAAATCCTGGCACACCGCGCCTCGGATCATTACAACACCCAGATGGGGCAGGCGGTTGAGAAGATTCAAAAATGGTTCGCTGACCACCCTCACCGTGATTTCGGTCTTCTTCTATGGGGCATCGGCGACCACGGCGGAGGTCCCTCGCGGGGTGATCTGCGCGGAATTGAGCGCCTGCGCGCGAGCTCCCCAGACTGGGACGTCCTCCACGCCGCCCCGGAGGACTACTTCTACCGTCTGTACGAGCGGCACGCCGAGCTGCCGCGCTGGGAAAAAGGCTTGAATCCCTGGTCGGTAGGATGCTATACCTCCATGATACGCGTGAAGCAGGGCAACCGCCGCCTTGAGAGCCTCTTGTATATGACGGAGAAGATGCTCACCCAAGCGGCTTTGAAGGGGTTGATGACCTATCCGGCGGAGGCTCTGCGCGAAGCCGAGCGCGACATGATGTTCTGTCAATTCCATGACATACTTCCGGGCTCGTCCATAGCGGAAGTGGAGGCTTTTGCGCTGCAGCGTCAGGCGCACGGCGCGGAGATACTGTCGCGGCTGAAGGCGCGGGCCTTCTTCGCCCTGACCGACGGGCAGTCGGCGCCTCAAGAGGGCGACTTCCCCCTGCTGGTCTATAATCCGCATCCGTCTTCGGTTGAGACCACTGTCGTCTGCGAGTTTCAGCCGCTGGAGCCTAATCTCGCCAGCGACACCACCTTCTGGCTGCCGGAGCTGTTCGATCAGAACGGCGGCCGCGTGCCGTTTCAGCTCGAGAAGGAAAGCTGCAACATACTGGACGACCAGCGCAAGCGGCTGGTGTTTCGCGCCAACCTGCAGCCGGCACAGATGAACCGGTTCAACTGCCGGCTTCGCGTGATTCCCTTAGCGGAAAAGCCGCGTCAGGTCGATTTTCCACCCCAGTATGACTTCCACGGCGACGAGCTGACCGTTCGAATCAATCCGTCCAGTGGACTGATGGATGAATACGCCGTCAAAGGGACGACCTTCCTGCTCCCAAACGCCTTCAGACCGATGGTGATGCAGGACGACGCGGATCCTTGGGGGATGCGGGTGCGGTCGTTCCGCGAAGCCGCCGGAGAGTTTCAACTTATGACGCCGGCGGAAGCCGCCGAGTTCGCAGGGGTGAACCGCCCCGAACTGCCTCCCATTCGCATCATTGAAGACGGCGCCATACGAACCACCGTCGAGGCGCTGCTGCAGTTCAACCACTCCCGGATGTGCCTGCGGTACAAAATTCCACGTCGCGGATCCGAGGTTGAGGTGGAGCTGCGCGTGTATTGGCAGGAGAAGGACCGCCTATTGAAACTGAGTCTGCCGACGCCGTTCCGAGACGGAGCTTGCTGGGGTGAGATCCCCTACGGAGTGGAGAGTTGCGACCGGCCGGGCGAGGAGTTGGTGATGCAGCGATGGGCGGGTGTCGCGTCAGCCGACGGACAGCGGATGCTGACCGTGGTGAACGATGGGATCCATGGATGGGACTTCAGCGCCGGCGAACTGCGGCTGACAATGCTGCGCTCGCCCGCGTATTCCGGGCATCCCATCACCGGCAATGAACACATCTTGCGTCAGGACCGCTTCGAGCCGCGCCTGGATCAAGGCGAGCGCTGCTTCCGGTTCTGGCTGAACGCCGGTGAAGGGCGGATCCGCCGCGAACGAATTGACCTTGAGGCCGTTCTCCACCATGAGACGCCGATGGCATTGTGCGCATGGTCTATGGATTCCAAACATCCAATCCTGCCAGGGATTATGCTATCGAATCCGACCGTGCGTCTGGCGGCTTTGAAGATGGCCGAGAGCGAGCCTTGGGTCATCATCCGGCTTTTCGAGACCACCGGCGCTGCTCGAACGACGAAGGTGAACCTCCCCACCTTGAATATGAGTTTTACCATAACCTTAAAGTCCTTCGAACTGAAGACCATCGCTGTCGATCTGCTTCAGCGTGAGTGGTTCGAAACGGATTTGCTCGAAAGGAGAGTTAAATGAAGCGGAAAGACGCTGAAGACCAGCCCGTATCCATAGTCCTGTCCGGCATCGGCGGGTATGGTTTTCATTACTTGAAGACACTCTGGGAGGAGGTCCCGCCGGAGCAGGCGGAACTTGTGGGAGTGGCGGATCCCGACGCCAAGGAACTGGAGCATTACGCGGAACTTAAGAAACGTAAAATCCGCATTTACAAAGAGTTGGAAACTTTTTTCAATAAAGGATACACCGCTGATCTGGTGGTGATAGCCTCACCCATCCACCTTCATGCGACTCAGTGCATCGTGGCGCTGGCGAACGGCGCCAACGTCCTGTGCGAAAAGCCCTTGGGCGCGACGGTTCAGGACGTGGACGAATTGATCGGTGTGCGCGACGCCGCCGGCAAATTTGTTATGGTCGGTTACCAGTGGTCTTATTCCGACGCCATTCAGAATCTAAAAAAAGACATACTCAACGGCGTCTATGGCAAGCCGCGCTTGGCCATGGCTCGCTGCTTCTGGAAACGAACCGCCGAATACTACTCGCGCAACAACTGGGCGGGACGCCTCAAGGACGACAAGGGAAACTGGGTGCTGGACAGCCCCGCCAACAACGCGGCAGCGCATTTCCTGCACAATATACTCTTCCTGCTGGGACCGGCGATGGACCGCAGCGCCGACCCGGTTGAGGTTGCCGCTGAACTGTACCGATTCTATCCTATCGAGAACTACGACACCTGCGCCTGTCGCTTTCTCACCAGAGACAATGTTGAATGTCTGTTCTATGCATCACACGCGGTGAAGAAGGAGTTCCGGCCGCTGTTCCAGATCAAGTTTGATAACGGCATTGTGTTCAACGAACCCGCCACCGGCGAGGTGCTGGGAAAACTCCGCGGCGGACGGCATCTTCAATACGGCGTTCCGGACCACGACCACCAATTTAAAAAGCTGTTTGAAGCCATTAAGGCGGTGCGGGAGCCGGGGCCCGTCAAATGCGGCGTCGAAGCGGCCCGGGCGCAGACGGTGGTTATCGACGGCATGCAGGAATCAATGTCGGTGTGCGATTTCCCAGACTTTATGATTGACACCAACGAGGAAACTCAAGAGCGCAGCGTGAAGAATCTCTACAATATCCTTCGCGACTGCTACAGCTTCTCCAAACTGCCGTCGGAGTTGTTTTATCCTTGGTCCCGGTTGGGAAGACCGGTCAACCTGCGAAACTACAATCACTTTCCTTCGAGAAAGCTGCCTTAATCTCCCGCGTCTGCGCCTAAAGCCTCCAGATAGATTCTGGAGGCTTTGTGTTTATTGAAGTGACGTGCTTTCATTTCCCAGATAATAGGTTCTCCACGTAGGTCAACCGTCTCGGTTGACAAGCGAGACGCTTGTCCTACGCGACCTATTATCATGTTCCGTGGAGGGGAAGCCACCATGACAATTCCCGTGAAAGCGGGATGATACGCTTGCGGCACAAGAGCGGACTGAAAGTCCGTCCTCCAAGGCTTGGTGAACGAGGTGGACGCCATGGACTTGATAGACAAAACGGTCGGGCTCGGAGGCCCGACCTACGACAAGCGGGACGCTTATCCTACGCGGAGGCGTG
>CAZCEM010000206.1:0-5090 GCA_964497555.1 uncultured bacterium | reverse complement strand
GGCTCGGAGGCCCGACCTACGCGTCGCAGGCGCTATTTTCTGGGAAATGACAGCGTAGAGGTTCGGAATGACAGTGGATGAGCAATTTTGAGCAGAGCTTTTACTTTAAAATGAGTTTTTCAGCAGATCCTACTTAGATGCCCATGAATTCTTTGAGCAGCGCTTCCCATTGTCCCTTGGCTTTCAAGATGAATTCTATCATCTCCCGCACCGCGCCCTGACCGCCGTCGTAGGCTGACACGAAGTTGACTTCCCGCTTGACGTCGGAAGCGGCGTCGGCGGGCGCGCTGGAAAAGCCGACCATTCTCAACACCGGCAGATCAAACAAATCGTCGCCCATATAGGCGGCTTGTTCCGGTCGAAGGTTGTGCCTTTTCAGAATGTCCTTCATGACCTCGGCTTTATCGAGAAAGCCCTTGTGAATCTCCTCAATATGGAGTTGCTGCGCACGCTTCTCGATGACGGGCGTCTTCAAGCCGGTGATGACGGCGAATTTGATTCCGGCTCTACGCGCCAGGTTGATGGCGGCGCCGTCGCGAATGAAGAAGGCTTTGGATTCCAAACCCTCATCGTTTATATACACCTTGCCGTCGGTCAACACTCCGTCGTTGTCCAACGCGATTAGTTCAATGCGCGACGCCCGGAGCATGAGTTCCTTTTTGTTCATGGAGAACCTTCTGTAAGAACTTCAACACAAAGGAGAAATTGGATCCAATTAAGGGGTGCATTTTCTTTTTCACAATGGAGGTAATGCGTCCAAGTCACATCATTCCAGCGAAAGCTGGAATCCACAAAGACGCATCATTCCAGCGAAAGCTGGAATCCAGAAGTGCCTTATAACTGGATTCCCGCTTTCGCGGGTATGAAAGCGAATGACCAAATGATTATGCACTCAGTATTGAAAGGACCAGATTTTAATGCGCTGCGTAATATTCTGTCCTCCTGTTCCTACCTCATAACCTCCATCTTCCCCGCCCGCTTCCAGGCGTTCACCGAGCCGTTCTCGCTTAGGACCGCCGGCGGCGGCGCCGCGCGGGCGTCTGCTTCCCGTTTCACCAATGCCGCTGCTATTAACGCCGCCTTCCGGACAGACTCGTCAGGTCGCAGGTCGGATGCGCCGCGATACTCCCGCTCGATGAACCGTGTGTCGAAATCGCCGGAGATGTACCGCGGATTCTCCATCACCCAGCGCTCGAAGGGTAGGGTCGTTTTCAGTCCCGCCACCACGTACTCGAACAACGCCCGGCGCATCCGGCGAATCGCGGACTCACGGTCCGGTCCCCACACTATCAGCTTGGCAATGAGCGGATCGTAATATACACCGATTTTACTGCCGTTCTCCGTGCCCGAATCCACCCGCACCCATGGCCCGTCGGGCCTCACCAGCCTCGTTATCGTCCCCGCGTCAGGCAGGAAGCTGGACTCGGGATCTTCAGCGTAAATTCGGCATTCGATGGCGTGTCCCCGGTGGCTGACCTTCATCGGATCCAGCCTCAGACGCTCGCCCTGCGCAATAAGAATCTGCTCCCTGACCAAATCGATGCCCGTAACCAGCTCCGTCACCGGATGCTCAACTTGCAGCCGGGTGTTCATCTCCAGAAAATAGAAGCTCGACGTCGACGGATCGAACAGAAATTCCACCGTCCCGGCGTTGACGTATCCGCAAGCCCGCGCAGCGGCTACCGCTGCGGCGCCCATGCTCTCGCGGACGTCGCGCAGCTCCCGCAGCGCCGGCGAAGGCGCCTCCTCGATGACCTTCTGATGCCGCCGCTGGATGGAGCACTCGCGCTCGAACAGGTGGATGACCTTGCCGTGCTGGTCCGCCAGCACCTGCACCTCGATGTGGCGGGGACCTTCGATGTACTTCTCCAGATACACCTCGTCGCTGCCGAAGGCCGACAGCGACTCCCGCCGCGCACCCTCGAATGCTGACGGCAATTCATCCTCAGCGCGAACTATCCGCATCCCCTTGCCGCCGCCGCCCCTGGCGGCTTTAATGAGCACCGGGAAGCCAATCCGCTTCGCTGAAGCCATCGCCGCTTCGACCGAATCCAGCCCCTTCCGGTCGCCGGGCACCACCGGCACCCCCGCCTCCGCCAGGAGGTGGCGGGCTTCGGTCTTGGATCCCATCGCCTGAATCGCGGAAGCTGGAGGTCCGATAAAGAGCAGCCCCGCGTCGGATACGGCTTGGGCGAAGTCGGCGTTTTCAGCCAGAAAGCCGTAGCCGGGGTGGACGGCGTCAGCCCGGGCTTCGAGAGCTGTCTGGATTATGACGTCGCCGCGCAGGTAGCTCTCGCGGGCCGGCGGCGCGCCGATGCACCAAGCTTCATCAGCCATCATGACATGCGGCGCCGAGCGGTCGGCTTCGGAATACACCGCCACCGTGGCGATGCCCATCTCGCGGCAGGTGCGCATCACCCGCACGGCGATCTCACCGCGGTTGGCGATGAGGATTTTGTTTATCCTATGAGTCATGATTTCCCTTACAGTCTGTGGGCTGAGGGCATTCTGCATTCTTCATTCGGCATTTCTTCCGTCCCGTCCACTGCCTCCAGTCGGACAAAACCGCAAGCGGCGGGACGAGCCCGTCCCGCCGCCGCGATGTAAGTATAAAACCAGATGACATAAGATTGCTCAGCGTTTGTTGAATTTGGCAGTGTTCGTTTTAAGAACAGTGTTTCCAGCAGGCGAATCCTTGCAGTCGAGGACACTAAGCTCGCCTTCATCTGCAGTATGTCTAACTTCAATGTCATCCATTAAGACATACCTTACATCAGTATCGCTAAAGCAACTGAAAATAAACGACCTCATATCGGGAGAATCGCACAGGCTCAATCTGGTATTGTTCACCACTACCTGATCGTTGAATAAAATAGAGTAGGTGGTGGTTCGAATGTCCCAAATATAAGTGAAATGAAGCCACTGATCCGCCAGGTAGTTCGGTCCGTTGGTGAGGACGCCGCCGTTGTTGTAATCGGTGTGTCCGTCATCAAAGAACCGGAAAAGATGTTTAATCTGGGCGCTGGAGCTGGCAACATCACCGAAGCTGAAGATCCCGAAATGGCCGTTGGGAGCGATTTTTAGCCAAAGACCTAACGATCCGTGCGCAACTGGTTCGATGATTATTTTAAGCTGAACCATATTGCCATCGACATCCACAGAGTCAACCATTCGAAGGCATTGCATGCCCCCATGCGGATCTTGATTGGTGATATACAACGTGGATGATCCAGTCAGAGTAAATCTGTAGGCTGGATTATTGGGGGCCTGCCCCACCGGATAGCTCTCAAAATCATCCGTAAAGGCTATCAGGTCCCAAGTCGTGGCAGAAGCAGTGGGCGACCAGCCCGACTCAAAACCGCCGTCCGTATCGACGGCTTTCACGCGGTATTCGTAAGTGGTCTCCGAGTGTAAGCCTCTATGCAGGTACTGGAACTCATTCTCTCCGAGTTCAGCGAGCTGGCTGAAGTCATCGCCGGTCTGGCGGCCTTCAATGATGTAGCCGGTTTCAGTGGCGGCGCGGTCCTGCCAGGTTACCTGGATGACGTCGATGCCCTGCGCTTGTGCTTGAATGACAGTCGGCGCGAGAGGTGGACCGTTGGGGATCTGTATGGGCGCCACGTTTGACCAGTCGGAGGTTCCACCGCGGTTACGAGCGCGGACGCGGTATTCGTACATCCACGTCGGCTGAATCTCAGTGTCTCTGAAGGTGGTGACGTTAGCAGCAGTGACGCCGGCAGCCGTCCAGCCCGGGTCATTGATGTAATGCCGCTGAATCTCGAAGCTTTCTTCGCTGTCAGAGTTGTCGGTCCAGTTCAACACAGCGGCGCTGGAGTTCGGAGCGGATGCCCTTAATCCCGAAGGCGCGGCCGGCGGGGACGGCGGAGTGGTGACCTCCGCCACGTTCGAAGGATCCGACATGCCGTTTGCGTTGTAAGCCATCACCCGGAAATAGTACGTTGTTTCCGGTGACAGACCGGCGATAATTGTTCTGTTGGTCGAAGCGCGAAGAGAATCTTTATGAGTCCAGCCATCCACGCCGGTCATGCTCATCTGCAGGATGAAGCCGAGTTCGTTGAGCGAATTGTCCGACCAGCTCAGGGAGACGGAGGTGTCAGACAGGGCTTCACCTGTCAGCCGAGAGGGGGCGTTGGGAGGCCCTTCGGGCGTGGTGACCGTTACAATCAGTGTGTATGGAGAGGACCCGTAATCGTTGACATCACAGACATTGTAGTCGTAGGTTCGGCGCTGTTGAACGGTGGTGTCGGTGTAGCCGACCACGTTCGCGGCGGTCTCGACAACGACGACCCAAACGTTGGAGTCGTGCTCTTTACGCTGGATCCGGAACAGGTTCTCGTCTTCGGAATTATCCCGCCAGGTTAAATTGACCCGTCGTGAGCTTTCGGCCGTCGCGGTCAGATTGCTGGGAGCCAGCGGCGGACCAGGCTGGGTTTCCGCGCTGGCAGTATTGGAATAACCCGAAGGACCGGAATCGTTGAAGGCATAGACCTGGAAGTAGTACATGGTCGCGGAGGCTAAACCCGCAACGGTATGCCGCACGTTCCCGCTGGCACTGGTGTTGGCGTCGGCTGAATCAGCATAGACCCATGGTCCGGCGTCGGATTCGCCTTTCTCGATGATGAAGCCCTTTTCATTGCTGGCGCGGTCGCGCCAGTTGAGCTGTATCTGCGTGCTCGAGACAGTGGAGGCGGTTAGATCTGCGGGAGTATTAGGCCAAGGCACCGTGGTGGTGGCGCTAGCGGTCATCGAGAACTCGGAGGGCATGTCGCGGAATAAGGCTCTCACGCGGTAAAAATACCGGGTGTTCTGTGTCAGCCCGGTATTGGTGAAGGATGCGGCGTCGGCCTCGAGGGTGTCGATGACCGCAAAACCGCTGGTCCGGGACAAACTGCGCTGAACCTCGTAACCTTCCTCGACAGCGGAATTGTCTGTCCAGGTGAGTTCGATGGCTGAGCCCGACAGTTTGACAGCCTGCAAGTTTGAGGGGGTTTTGGGCTTGGTGGTCGCTGAAACAGTCGCGGCGGGGGATTCCGCGTTGTAGGTATAGCACTTGACCTGATAGCTGTAGG
>CAZCEM010000205.1:0-5092 GCA_964497555.1 uncultured bacterium | reverse complement strand
GGTCGGGCTCGGAGGCCCGACCTACGCCTCCCACCGGCTATTTTCAAAGGAATGATTCATACAGAACAATCTGCCGCTATTATCGAACAGCCTTCATAGCCCGCAGCCGAAGATACGCTCGCCTATTAATAAACCACCGCCGCGCTTCGTCTTCAGTCAGCTCCTCAACGTTCGTCAATAAATTCCAGCGTTGAATCTCCGCCTGCTGCCGCTTCGGAGCAACGCTGTAGCCAGGCAGGAACTTGGCGTGGACAACAGGAAATGGCTCGATGTAACCGGTGATGGCGGACTCGTCGAAGGACTCGGAGGTCTCGAAGTCATAACCCAGCGTGGTCATCTCTGGACGGCAGCAGGCTTCGATGAAAGCCATCACCTTTCCTGGCAGCACCCGCCGCCACTTGTCAATCGAAGCGTCCGATATGCCCAGCCGTTCGTCGAAGGAGGAGTTGCCCTTCCATAACTTGCCCCACTGGTCGTAGATGCCCGCTTTGAACGCGTCCAGCGCGAAATCCTCCAGTCTTAGAAACCCAGTCAGACGCTGCAGCATGGGCTCCGGATCCGCCGCCAGGTCTTCGTACCTCAACCACAGGAAGCCGGGATGCGCTTCCCAGCCGAAACTGAACGCCACACTCTTCCGCCAGGCACGGAGGCTGTACAGAATAGGCCGATGGTCGCCGGTCAGATTGTCGCGGTCACGGAAGTTTAACGATGCTATCATCCCCCGCGGGTCGCGGACGACGTTGATGACCTTTACCCCTTTCGACAACAGCCAAGGGATGTATTCCTCAGTTAGTATCTCCTTTGAGCCGACGAATGCCGCATCCGGTTTGGGGAACAGCGCCGCCACCGCCGTGTTGAGCGCCCGATAGACTGTCCACACTGAGCCAGACGCTATCTGCCCGCGGAATTGCAGCATTTCCGGAGTCCAAAGACCGCGGGTGTAACCGGTCATTTCATCCCAGAACCGCTCCAAATCAGCGGCAGTCAACGCCGCATTGTCCAGCCAGAGGCGGAGAGCCTCGCCGGTGTAGCCGTCTTCGAGGAACAGGTGGTCGAGGGGGTAGCGACGCTCCAGACCGTGCTCCCGCAGAAACCGTTCTTTCACCAGAAAATAGAAAATCGGGAACGGCTGTGAACCCACCGTAACGCGAGGGTGCATGTTGAGGATCTTCTCGACTACGGTGGTGCCGGAGCGGTAGCAGCCGGTGATGAACAGGTTGTGGATATTGGGATTAAGAGGCGAAATCATAAGATTTTAATCGAACGTATAACGTCCGAAATGCTGGTCGAAATCTTCAGCAAGGCTGACGATGGTGAACACATTCATACTGCGTTCGTACTCCAACACCGCCGGCGTCAGGCGGATGAAAGACGGACGCAGCGCCAGGCTGTACGCGCCGACGTTTTCGAAGACAACATAATCTCCGAGATGAATGGCGTCCGTGAAATCCCGATACAACACATCATCCTCCATGCAGGTGCAGCCGACGATATCGACAGGACGGGCCTCTCCCGGCGAGCCGCAGACGGGCCCGTGGATCACCTGCAACGGCAGATTCTTGGGGCTTTTAGAAGGGATGATGTCATACACGCTGCCGGATACCACCGCCTGCCGTTTATCCCGCAGTTGATGAACACCGCGGACTTTGACGATATAGCGAAAGGCATCTGCCACTAGCGCCAATCCCGGTTCCAAGACAAGGGTGGGCCGGGTGAGGTTTGAATAACGAAAGGCCATCTCATCAGCAACAGCGACGGCATAATCGTTAAAACTGGGGATATACTCGTCGAATTGCTCCGCTAATTCCGGCTTCATCCGGCTGTAAAAACCACCGCCCACGTCGATGAAACGCGGCGGTTGGTCGGGGAACAACCGTCGTGCTTGCTCAATCAAGAAGCGAATTAACTCGCGGTAGGCGGACGGGCTGCGTCCGGGCGGCAGCAGGTGGCAGTGCAGGCATTCGAGTTGAATTCCAACGGTATTTTTAAGTGTGTTTAAAGCCAAGCGAAAGTCCGGTCCCTCGGTATCGAATCCAAAACGCGAGGAAGGGTGTCCCTCGAATTCATAGTTCAGTCGTAATCCCACCCGCAGATGCGGCCGCCGTCGATTTACTGCCGCTGCTGCCACCGCTTCGGCCTCCTGCAGCGATTCGACATTGACCAGCGCGCCCTCGTTCAGCGCTCGTTCAATCTCATTCTGAGGCTTGGCAGGTCCGTTGAATATGATGTTCTCCGGCTGCACTCCAACCCGTCGGGCGATTTCGTATTCCACCCCCGACACCACCTCCGCCATCCCGCCCCATTCATCCACCGCCCGGCAAAGGTCTGGAATGTTGTTGGCTTTGTAAGAATAAGCGATGCGGGTGAGGGGATAGCGGGCTTGAAAGGTCGTTAGCAGGTCGTGGTAGTTTTTATGAAAGCGGTCCGGATCGTACAGATACAGCCGGTCGCCGAATTGGTTTTCCAGCCGCAGCAGGTCGTTCCAACTGAAGTTCATTCCGGTTTCCTGAGTTCGACGATAGTTTGCTCGGTGTCATCAGTCCTCGTCCGCACGATAAAGGCAGGCATGTTGCGTACACTCAACAGTATCTGCTGCAAATACTCCCCCACCAAGCCGAAAGCCAGAAAGTTAAAAGCCGACAGGAGCACCAACAGCAGCGCCAAGGTTGTCCACCCCGGCACTGCTATATGCCCCGAGAAGTATTTGACCAGCAGGAGCGCTGCCATCCCGAAGCTGAAGATTAAGCCCATCAGCCCGATGAATGCCATCAGCCGCAGCGGGAAGGTCGAAAAACCCAGCAGCTTGTTGACCGTCATATTGACCATCTTGAACAAGGTGTAACCGCTTCGACCCCGGCGGCGACGATGATGAGCGACAGCGACGTTGGCGATGCGCCTGGTTACGGTGTTGAGCAGGGCGCCCGGCTGAGGATTGGCGATGTTCAGCTCTAAAAGCGGTTCGACAACCTCGCGCCGCAAAGCTCGGAAACTGGTCAACCGGAAGCTCCTCCCACGTCCGAACACCGCGTTGCTGACCGCGTTGACGCATCGGCTGGCGAACCGCCGCCACCACGCCTGACGCGGATGCAAAGGCGCGCCGATGACCACGTCGATGAGCGCGTCTTCGTTAAACGCTTTCAGCAGCTTGGGTATCTCCTCCGGTGGATTCTGAAGGTCGTCGTCGATGGTGACGATAATTCGTCCGCGGCTCTCACGCATCCCCGCCATGGTGGCGCCGGTCTGCCCGAAGTTGCGGGTAAGTTGGAGGCCCCGCACGTTCGGATATTCCCTCGCCAGCCGACGGATTTCCACCCAGGACGAGTCGTGGCTGCCGTCATCCACCAGGATGACTTCAAAGCCCCCGTCCTCCAGTGTCAGGGTTTCTCGCAGCCGCCGACACAGCTCATCCAGGGTTTCAGCGCTGTTATAGACCGGCACGACTATGGATAAATCGCAAGACAAAGGCGCTGAGGCGTTCGCTCCTTAAAAACAACTTGTTTATTGGTGAATCAGCCCGAACGAAGTTCTGGCGGCTGTCCATCTGATTCGCGCTGAAGGCGCTTCGCTGCGAGCCTGCCTCAAGCAGGCGTAACAAACCCACTTGCTCATCTTAGCGCGCTTATTGGTCTTGATGTTAACCCATCTCTATCCCCAGCGCGGATTCGATTTTCCGCACCATCGGCTCATAATCCTCTGCTGTGAGGCAGTCGAACACTGCCATTGCCAGCACGTTTCCGCCATGGGTGTGGGCTTCGGTTTCCATTCCGGCCTCCAAACGGCTGTATAAGGCAGCCACCGCCGGGACCCGCCGCTGGACTTCGTTTGCGTCCTTGAATCCCACAATGCGCCCCGGCAAAGGCAAGCCCAGGTTAACTGAGGCTGTGCCTCGTGGCGAGCGGGGTGATTTAAGCACGACCGGACGTCTCAACGCCAGATTGAGTGAGGCTTCGAGAAGATTTACACCCCAGCATCGGTCGAGTATCAAAGGCACGCCGTTGCCGCCCAGCCGGGGGCTCATCTCCAGAACCGTCAGCCGCCCTTCTGATAACCGCAGATCCGCGTCGAACGGACCATCAGCATAACCGAGAGCGTCCCAATGCGCCTCGACCAAAGCCTTCGCGGCCCAATACACCTCCATCGATTCAGCAGATGGAACCCGATGACCCTTCACCACCAGATCTTGGCAGCGCTTTTCGGTCAGAAAGAACCGCTCCGCCCGCCCCTCGATCAGAAAGCCCTCGGCGGTCAGGTCTCGCCCGGGCAGATATTCTTCCGCACAGACCACGCCGCATCGGGACAGCCTTCCGGTCTCTGCAAATCCCTCCAACAGGTCTGGCGCAGAACCGCGGTCAAATCGCAGGATCCCCCGTGAGCCGGAAGCGTCGGCAGGTTTCAACAGCAGCGGGAAGTCCCAGCTTGTGATTTCCTCCTCCGCTTCGTCCCAGCTCGCGCCGGAGACGAACCGCGGTCGTGGCAGCCCCTTCGCAGCTTGGAAGTGTCGGAATTTGTCCTTCCGGACGCAGATTTCAACCACCTCGACGGACGGGGCCCAAAGTCCCAGTTCGACCGCGGTCTGCGCCGCTGCGGGCAGCGCTGAGTCGGAGGCGAAGACCGCCACGCCGTCTATCCGCTCCCGGCGAGCCGCTTCCACAACAGCAGCGACGTCTGTGAAGTTGAGGTTGATATATCTATGCGCCAGCCGATGCCCGGGATTTGAGGGTAGATAATCCAGAGTGATGACTTCCAACCCCATCTGAACCGCAGTCTCGATGAAGGCTGTCTGAAACAGACCGCCGCCCAGGATCAACAGCTTGCCGCGTTTGTTGTTAGGCAAGGAACTTCGAACGCAAAATTATGGAACCTGCTGAAAGTCAATATACAAACAACAGGACGGAGATTCAATTACGAATTGCGAATTACGAATTACGAACTACGAATTGTCAGTGCTGAGAGCCAAGAGCCAAGTGCCAAGTGCAGCCTTAAAAAAAGGAGTGATACCAATTCGCATTCAATAAGTCAATTACCTTTATGGCAACCCCCCTGCCCCCCTTCAATAGAAGGGGGGTATCTCAAGTCCAGCATTTGAGTTACC
>CAZCEM010000204.1:0-5097 GCA_964497555.1 uncultured bacterium | reverse complement strand
TCGCGGTCTATATCGAGGCGAGGGGGTGTGTTTCCTTTGTGGAGATGGTCCATCACTCCATGCCTGCCAAGATGACTTCAAGGTCTCTTATCAACTTGGGAATATCCTTCTGAACTACCTCCCACAGGCTCTCCACCAAGATAATCCGATACTCATGGATCACCTTGTTGCGCATTCCGCGTATCTCCCGGATAGGTATCTCCCGATGCGACAGGATGAATTCCGCAGAGAGCGACCGGGCGGCTTCACCAATAATCGCGATCTCATAGAGGACGGACGCCTGATCTTTCTTGCTGTCAACGAATTCTTCAAGCGTTTCGACCTCACAACACGTTATTGCCAGCCTGGCGGCGTCGACCATGTCTTCAAGGTAACTCTTATCCCGCCACATAGTACCTCTGCATGCTGTTTAGGATGTGTCTGTTGCGTGTCCTTTCGGAGTTCTTTTGAACTGCTTTTAACTCAACCAGATCAACTTCCCGCCCCAGTAAATCAGCCAGCTCGCACTCCGCGCGAACCACGTCTAACAGGCTGTGCCTTATGCCTTCCGCAAACGTCACCAGCACGTCCACGTCGCTGTCATCCCGGAAGTCATCCCGCAGCACCGATCCGAACAGCGACAGTTCGACGATCTGCCACTTGCGGCAGAAAGCTTCGACCTTCTCGCGGTCTATGTTCAGACGAGGGGGCATTCACACCTCAAATCCCATTTTCTTCTCCCCTTTCTCCGGCGGCGCCATCATCTTCTTGATGGCGTCGAAGACGATGCGGAACTGCGCGTCGTACTTCTGTTCCATGTCGTCCAGACGCTGGGCGAACTCCTTGGCGCTCAGCAGCATCTCGCGCATCTGGACGAAGGCGCGCATGATGGCGATGTTGACTTCGACAGCCCGGTCGCTGTTCAAGACGCTCGACAGCATCGCCACGCCCTGCTCGGTGAAGGCGTAGGGGAGTTTCCGCCTGCCACCCCACAAACTTGATGTCACAAATCGTGATATCAAGTTGTCGAGTTCTTCGCGAGTCAATTGAAACATGAAGTCCGACGGGAATCGACTCGGGTGCCGCTTGACAGCCTGGATCAAGATTCTCGTCTCGATTCCATACATATCAGCCAGTATCCAATCCAGCATGACCCGCTGACCGCGAATCTGCCAGATGACTCGCTCGATGGGTTCGGCTGGCTGATGGACTAAAGGATGGTCGATTATTACACCTTCAGGTCAATGTTGTTTGAGGTCACAGATTGTGACCTCAAGAGCGTAACTTCTTGTCTAGTAAGCGGGACGCTTGTCCTGCGCGGGATATTGAAACACAAAGTTCACAAAGAACACAAAGACCTCTTGGGCGTTTGGTGGTCTTGGTGTTTAAAATTCGGTCGGGCACGGAGTCCCGACCTCCCGAAAAACGAGACGCTTATCCTACGCGCCAGCCATTCTGCATTTTTCATTTTGCATTTTGCATTCTGCATTTCTAACCAAAAGCCCCCATTTCGTCAACAGGGGCTTTTGGTAATGTCTCGCTGCGAGGAACGTCTTACGCGCCCGCCAACACTATTGATTACCGGTTCTTAAGCCTTCGGGGTTTCTTCGTCTTTACCCTTCAGCAGGTCCTTGCCGGTCAAAGCCTTGAACACCGGCAGCACCTGAGCGACCACCTCCGCGGTGATCCCCGCCAGCTTGCCCACGCCGGAGGCGCCGTCGCCCACCATCACGATCTTCTCGATGCGAGACAGCGGTTCGGCGATGCTCTTTGCTATCTCTGGCGTCTTTTCCAGCGCCATCTGATACACGGCCGCTTCGTTGTAGTTCGCGAAGGCTTCGGCTTTAGCCTTCATTGCTTCGGCTTCGGCGAGACCCAGTTTGCGGGTGTATTCGACCCGGCTGATGCCTTCCTGACGGGTGATCTCCACCTTGGCTGCGCCTTCGGCGATGTGAGCCGCCGCCCGCCCTTCGGCTTCAGTAGTGATGCGGTATTTCTCGGCTTCAGCTTCAGCTTGAATCTGCTGCTTGCGAGCCTGAGCGGGTTTGTTAACGGAGGATTCCAATTCCAGCTCGCGCCGACGGATTTCCTTCTCTTCGACCTGGATGGCGCCGTCTTTTTCGAGCAGCTTGGTTCGGTATTCGGATTCTTTCAGCTCGAGGGCAACCTTATTGCGCTCCAGTTCGTAAGCCAGGTCGGCGGAGGCTTTGCGGCGGTTGAGTTCAATTTGGAACTCGCTGCGCTTCAGTTCATAGTCGCGGCTGGCTTCGGCAATCTGCGTTTCCACCTGGAAGCGGACGACATCCCCCTCCTTGCGGGCTTCGGCGGTCTTGATGGCGGTGTCGCGGGTGGCTTCGGCCTGCGCGACCGCAGCGTCGCGCTTGACCTGGGCGATGCGCGGCATACCCAGCGCTTGGATATAGCCTTGCGAGTCTGAGATGTCCATGAGGTTGAAGGACAGCACCTCCAGGCCCATCTTAGTGAAATCATCGGCGCAGTCCTTGCGGACCTGGCGCGCGAATTCATCGCGCTTCTGGTAGATCTCTTCGACGGTTCGGGCGCCAAGAAGGTTGCGCATATAGCCTTCGAGGATGTGGGTGGCGACCTGCTTGATAGCGGCGGCGCCGCCGCCGAGGAATTGTTCAGCAGCTCGTCCGATTGACAACTCGTCGGAAGCAACCTTGACCTGCGCGGAGGCTTCCGCGATCAGGTGAACGCCCTGCTTGGTCAAGACCTCGGGGGTTTTGATGGAAAGCGTATAGGTTTCAAGAGGCAATTCCATCGTTGTCTCGACCAGCGGCAAGACGAAGGTGCCGCCGCCGATTTGAATTCGGTATCCGACCTTCCTCTTGGTGCCGTCTGGTTCCGTGATAGTCCGTTCTTTACCGCCGGATACGACCAGAACCATGTTGGGTCCGACCTTTTTGTATTGCTTGGCGAAAGCGAAGACTATCGCTGCCACCACCACAACCACGATTCCGATTAAAATCAGAAGGGTCGTCAGGTCCATGTTTGTCCTCGATAATGCTGCAGTTTAATGATGATGTTTCCGCGGTCCGGTGATTCAAATGATGTTCCGGTTCACTGACCCAATCCCGCTGCTTGCAAAGAAGGAATCAGGCGGAAAAACAACAAGACTGTCGGAAAGTCTCCAGCAGTCGTCCTAATATAAGCAACGACTTGGAAAGAATGCAATCCTTTTCACAACCTCCTAATCGGCAAAAAAAAATAGGCTGACGGCTGAGGTTCAGTGCAGAATGCAGAATGTATAGCGCCTATAACTGCATATACGGATTTTCCCGCCGCTCCTCGCCGATGGTGGTTTCGGGACCATGGCCGGGATAGACGATGGTCGCGTCGTCTAACGTCAGCAACTTATTGCGGATCATCCGCAGCAGTAGATCCAGGTCTCCTCCCAGAAAGTCGGTGCGACCGATTGAGCCGGCGAACAGCGAATCTCCCGCCAGCACGAAGCCTTTCCCTATGAGAGCGATCCCTCCCACGCTGTGCCCCGGCAGGTCCAGCACTCGCAGCGACGCGCCGCCCAGGTCGATCTCTTCCCCCTCCCGCAGCAACCGGTCCGCTGGCGGTGACTTCATTGCCACTCCGAACACGCCGGAGAGGTTCTTCATCGGGTCGGTCAGGTAATCAGCGTCTCTCGCGCCGATAAGAATCGGCGCGCCAGTGGAGCGTTTCATCGCCGCATTGCCGCTGATGTGGTCCCAATGCCCGTGGGTGTTGACAATGGCGATGACGTTGAAGTTCAGCGCCTTCAGACGGCTCAACACCCGACGGACGTCGCTGCCGGGATCAACTACTATCGCCTGCTCACAGTCCCGCCGCCCAACGATGTAACTGTTCACATACAGCGGCGGTATCTCAAACCGCTCGATGAGCCAGTCGGACATGGTTTATTCGTCCTCGGCCAGAATTTGAACAATATGGTACTGTGTGCTGAGATCATCCAGACGCAGAAAATGGAGACAGGGGATTTGTTTCTTGAGAAAAGCATCCAAGACGCCATTGGGCTCGCCCTGCTCCCGTGGGGATTCGAAATACCACCCGCCGACGGAATAGCGCATCTTCGGCCCTCCGCCCATGACCGCGTGATTGCCGCCGACGTTGATGTAAATGACATAGTCCTCCAGCAGCCTGTAATACAGCAGCCGCTTCTTGATGGCGTCCTTGAGGTTTATCGAGTTTATTAGCGGCAGCCGGCATCGCTTGACCGCGGTCATGGCTTGCTCCGCAGCATACTCGTTGAACTCGGCGCCGTGGTCGCCGGTGCCGCCCAGCGTCACCGCGCCGCAGCCGACCGTCAGCAGGCCTTCCTCGCGCAGCATCCGCTCCATTTCGGGGTAGGACAGCCCCAGTTCATTGGCGCCATAACTGGAGGCGCCGATGGAGCAGATGCCGCTGACGTTCGCGTCAAATTCCTGCAGCGCTGCCAGCACCGCGATGTTCAGCCCGGGAAACGAACCGGAGAACGACACCGCCACCTTAGCGCGCTGCCACAGCCCTCGCTTCGCCAGCTCCCGCACCAGCCATGACGCCCAGCCGGGCTGGGTTGAGAGGTCTTTGGCGTCTTCGTAGCCGACGGTGGTGGTCAGGACGGTGTATTCGACGCCGATGACGCCGGTGTGGCGCGGGTCGCGGGTGGTGTCGGCGATGCCGTTCTTGACGCGGTAGTCCCACAGGCAGGCGAAGGCTTTCTGAACGGTGGCTTCCGCGTGGTTGGCCAGGCTGTCAATCTGGGCGTCGCTCCATTCCTGGGCGAGGGCGGAGGAAGCAAGCATCAGCACCATCGCCGCTGCAACCAGAAATGAACCAAGAATACCCAGCGTTTGACTCTTAAAAAACATTGTTCTTCTATAAGTTACGCTTCTCAACTTCGTCAGATTAAGGGGTTAATTAATTCTGGGTAGTGTCCCTTGATATTATTGGGTGCACAATTATTTGGTAATTCGCTGTCATTACCCAGAAAATAGCCCCCGCACACCGCGTAGGTCGGGCGTCTCGCCCGACAATTCTCCCCTGCTCGCAGGGGGAAAATACAAAGAGGGCTATTTTCATGTTCCGTGGTGGGGAAGCCACCATGACAATTCCCGCGAAAGCGGG
>CAZCEM010000203.1:0-5109 GCA_964497555.1 uncultured bacterium | reverse complement strand
CCTTAAAAGGTTGACTTAAATAGAATATCCTTTTAAACTAATATGTTCTGGCGGAGTAGCTCAGACGGTTAGAGCAGTGGAATCATAATCCACGTGTCGGGGGTTCAAGTCCCTCCTCCGCTACCAAAACCTCTTGGCAGCCTTCCCGCAACTGCGGGGAGGCTGTTTTTTTCACTTCTTTGAATAAAGTCCCTGGGGGACGCGTAGGTCGTGCTTCCAGCCCCAGATGCGCGGTTGCGGAGTCCCGCGCTGCTATAAGGTTATTTTTAATGTCTGTTGCGCCGCTTCGGTATGAGCTTTCCAGTGCGACAGTCAGTTTGGTTTATCTCCCCCAGAAGCCCCACAAACATTCGTGTCTGTCACACCTAATTGGCATAACTGCCTGTCCGACCAGCTTGGTCACAGTCGTAGTTGTTCGAGGTTACTGCGGGCTTCGGGCGCCATGCTGAAGAAACTACTGAGGCGCTCGCAACCGTAATCAGGGCATTCCGCACAGGTCTCAAAACCGAAGGCATAAGCGCAGGTGCGGATCTGGCACATTGAGCAGTATTTAAAGCGTGGTCCGCTGTCGGAGTTGCAGCCGAGGCAGTTGATTTCCTCCACGCTAATCTCGGACTGGAATTGCGCTGCCCATTCTTGGGCGACCTGCTCTCGGGCGAGGTTGTCGTCAGCGCGAGTGGCTTTAAAGGCTCCGCAGGCAGCGCAGTCAAGTCCGCATGCAGCGAGATAAATTGCCATAGCAGTTTCTCCTCAGTATTATTGACTCGTCAGGAGTGGTTACGACTCCCGCGCGGCTTGGGTTTGTTTCCGGTCTTTATTACAATAGCCGTTTCAGGCGGTTGAGTCAATCTTGAGAGTGATAATCCTGCGATTTCGATTCAGAATCCGTTTGTTGCTGACAGTGAAGGGGACATCATGCTTTTTAGTCTTGGGAAAACGAGAATGAGTGTTTAAATTAAAACCCTATGGATTATTTTGACAAACATTCAACGGACTCGCTCGATCCGGCTTTGACGCCTCTGGCCGAACGGATGCGTCCCCGCGACCTTGAATCCTTCGCAGGGCAGCGGCATCTGTTGGGACCGAACGGCGTCCTGCGGCTGCTGATTGAGCGCGACCGGCTGCCGTCGATGCTCTTCTGGGGCGAGCCCGGCAGCGGCAAGACCACGCTGGCGAGGCTCATCGCAGCGCACACCGGCGCGGAACTGGTGTCGATTTCAGCGGTGTCGTCGGGGGTGCGGGAGGTGCGCGATATTATTTCGCACGCCGCCGCCCTGCGGCGAACCGGACGGCGCACCATCTTGTTCATCGACGAGGTCCACCGCTTCAACAAGGCGCAGCAGGATGCCCTGCTGCACGCGGTTGAAGACGGCACGTTGATCCTCATCGGCGCCACCACCGAGAATCCGTCGTTTGAGGTGATTGGTCCATTGTTGTCGCGGGCGCGGGTGTTCCGGTTCAACCGTCTGACGCCGGAAGAAGTCGGCGGATTGCTCGACCGCGCCTTGACGACGGATTCCTTGCTGCAGCGTCGAGGCGTTGAATTGACGCCGGAAGCGCGGTCAGCCTTGATTGACTACAGCGGCGGCGACGCCCGGGCAGCCTTGACGGGGCTGGAGATAGCGGTCGATCTGGCGGAAGGGGATGGCTCGACAGCTGCGGCCATCGACACCGCCATTATCGAGCGGGCGCTGCAAGCCCGCCCCGGCCGCTACGACAAGCAGGGCGACTATCACTATGACGTCATCTCAGCCTTCATTAAGAGCCTGCGGGGCAGCGACCCCGATGCGGCGGTCTATTATCTGGCGCGGATGGTCGAGGCGGGGGAGGATCCGCTGTTCATCGCCCGTAGGATGGTCATCTTAGCGAGCGAGGACATCGGCAACGCAAATCCCACCGCGCTGGTGCTGGCAAACGCCTGCGCCCAAGCAGTGCACTTCGTGGGGATGCCCGAAGCTCAGTTGATTTTGTCGCAGACCGCATTGTACTTAGCTTCCTCGCCGAAGAGCAACGCGGGGCTGGAAGCGCTGCTTTCGGCGATTGAGGATGTGCGAAAGGATCCGGAGCGTCCGGTGCCGCTGCAGCTGCGCAACGCGGTGACGGGATTGATGAAAGCCGAGGGCTACGGCAAGGGCTACCAGTACGACCATGAGTCCGCCGGCGGCGTCTCAGGGCAGAATCACCTGCCGGAAGGACTGGAGGACCGGGTGTATTACCATCCGACGGACCGTGGCACCGAGAGGTCTATCCGTGAGCGGCTGGAGGAGTGGTGGCCTAAGCGGGTGAGGAAGAAGAAGGCGTGATTAGAAAAAGCCCTAAAATAGTCCTTTTGGCTGGTCCCAATGGCGCTGGAAAGACTACGGTTGCTCCAGAGCTGCTTCAAGGCGCTCTACAGGTGCGGGAGTTCGTGAACGCCGATGTCATCGCTCAGGGGCTGTCAGCCTTCTCACCGGAAGAGGTCTCGATTTCAGCGGGGAGAGTGATGCTCGAAAGGATCCACACTTTGGCAGCGAACAAGGTTGATTTTGCCTTTGAAACGACGTTGGCTTCGAAGAGCTTTGTGAAGATGATTGTCGATTTAAAGCAAGATTCAGATTATCGGGCATTTTTGATTTTTATATGCTTAGACAGTCCTGCATTGGCAGTGAAACGTGTGAAAAGCCGAGTTATAATGGGAGGACATTATGTCTCGGATGAAGTTATTCGGAGACGTTACAATTCCGGCTTAACCAATTTTCTTCAGCTTTACATGCCAATTATGGACCAATGGTATTTTTATGACAATTCACGAAAAGATCAACTCCGCATCATTGCCGCTGGGTCAGGCAGTCAAGTGCAAGAGGTTAAAGTGCCAGCCGTGTGGAATTCTTTCAGGGAGAGATACAGTGGATAATCTTAAAAGCAAGGTAACGGAGAAAAAATATGACGTGGAGTTAGAACAGCGCATCACCACTGCTATCTCGAGGGCGGTAAAGAGAGCGCTTATGCTTCACAAACAAACAGGTCACCCCATTTATGTAAGTGAGGATGGGGAGGTTAAGAAGATTGAGGCTAAGGATATTCAGGTTGAGCTTGATATCGTGGATGCGGAGTATTAAGTCAAAAATGAGTCACCTTCGCGCTAACTTTGTCTGCATCATTGCTGGTTTCTGGATTGTCAAATTCGTCGCTGGCACCTCAACTACGCGATTTGCCGCTTTTTAAATTCATAATCCTGCTGCTGGGTCTTACGCTGACCGTCACCGCCGTTTTGTCGCAGGAAGCAGCGCCCCTCGCGCTGCCGCCGTCATCGGTCGATTCGCTGCTCGCCGCGCCTGATACTACCCGCTCCGAGAGCGAACTCGACACGGTGGTCATATACGCCGCGGACTCGGTCTATTTCCACTTCAACCCGCGCCGCACTATCTTCGAGGGGTGCGCCAGCATCCACTACCGCGAGATGATTCTCGAAGCTCACCGGATCGTGGTTAACTGGGACGAGCATCTCGTAACCGCTGAGGGACTGCGCGTTATCATTCCGCCCGACAGCATTCTCCCCGGCGGCGACTCCACCTGCTGGGTGGGTCGGCCTCGGCTGGACGACGGTCAGCAGGTCGTGGTGGGCGAGAGCATGACCTACGATCTGAAGTCCAAGCGCGGGCGGGTTATCCAGGGCGACACCGAGTACGACGAAGGCTTCTACCACGGCACGACTATCAAACGACTCGACCAGAGTCACTACAACATTCGCTCCGGCGATTACACCACCTGCGACGTGGACTGCCCCCACTACCACTTCTGGTCGCGGGATCTGAAGCTGGTAATCAAGGATAAAGTGGTGGCGCGGCCGGTGGTATTGTACTTCGACAGCGTGCCGGTGGCAATAATCCCCTTCGCGGTGTTCTCCACCCGCGGTGGAAGGCATTCAGGCGTCATCATCCCCACCTACGGCGAGACCGCCGGTGAAGGCCGCTACTTCCGCAACCTCGGCTACTACTGGGCACCAAACGACTACCTCGACGCCAAAGGTTCGCTGGATTTTTACGAGCGCTACGGAGTGCTGTTCAAGGCCGACACCCGCTACAGCCTGCGCTATCGGCTGGATGGAGGCCTGTCCGGTTCGATGATAAATATGCGCCGCGACAACAAAGTGGAACGGCGCTGGGACCTGAGCCTCAACCACAGCCAAGTATTTGGTCCTACCAGCAGCCTGCGCGCCAGCGGCTATTTCATGTCCGACGACAGCTATCTGCGGGACGTGTCGCAGAACCGCGATGACTGGCTGAAGCGCGAGATAACCTCCAGCGTCAGTTACAGCAAACGTTGGGAGAACAGTCCTTATCGCATGGAGGTGAACGGAAGTTACCGGAAAAACCTGACCTCAGGGGCGATAACACAGTCCTTTCCCCGTATCTCATTTAATAGGGACCGGTCGCGGATTGTACCGATGCCGGAAGTCGCCTCCACCGACGACGAGCGATGGTATAATAAGATTTATTACACCTACGGCGCCTCCGGTGAGCAGAGACAAAACACCGACGTGCGAAACCTGTATTATTTTGAATACATTGGCGATTCGCTGGTGGCGCATCACGACGTGGTCAAGACCACCCGCGCCCGCCGCGGCGTCAAGCACACGCTGAATTTCAACTACACCCCCAAAGCCGTAGCGTACCTCAACCTCACGCCCAATCTAAACTACTCCGAAGCGTGGTATGACGAATGGTACGAGTATCACCTTGGCGGGGACGGCAAGGTCGATACCGTCAAGCATTCGGGCTTGCCGGAGGGCTTCATGGCGCTGCGGCTGTTCGACGCCGGCGTCACCGTCAGCACCAAGCTGTACGGCGTCTTTCGTCCGAAGTTATTCTCTCTGCAAGCCATTCGGCACACCTTGGCGCCCTCGGTGCGATACACTTATCAACCGGACTTCTCCGAAACTAAGTGGCATTATTACGATGTCTTCATCGACAGCACCGGGCGAAAGCAGTACTACGACCGCTTCGACGCGCCCATTTACGGCTCGGCACCGCGCGCCGAGCAGCAATCGCTGTCGCTGTCGCTGGGCAACGTCTTCGAGTACAAGCGGCTGAAGGATGAACAGGAAGTAAAGGGTGAGCTGTTCAACCT
>CAZCEM010000202.1:0-5116 GCA_964497555.1 uncultured bacterium | reverse complement strand
TGGCGAGATTCGCACTCGATACTCATGATCCCTCCACCTGATAGTAACGAGCAGAGACCTGAATGCTTCAATTTACTTGCCCGGGCACGAAATGAAAGGCTGCTTGACGAGAATCCACAATTCATCGTCCATGTTGTAGGATTGGCTTCAGCGCCAAACAAAGCAGGGAAATTTCTCCTCTGGCGTCACGAACGTATGCCCGTTCCGACCGCCTTGCTTTCCGACGTCAACCTGATTGACCGCCTCGGCAATTTAATTCAGAACGCCGAAAACGCTGCGGATGAACTCAACCGCCGAACGCGAAGAATTGCCAAGCTTTACCTCGCTCCTAATGCTGAATCGCCCGAAGGTGGTCAACCGGATAAAGACGAGGTGACACGAATCACCGAATCCATCGACCCCCGCCCCGCCTACTGGGCGCGCCTTGAACAGCACTTTTACACCCTGTTGGAAATGCTACCTAACGACTGGGATGCCGCGAGCGGCGACTGGAAGCCGGATGATCAGCAAACCGCCACCAACACCTGGCGTACCCATATTAAGCGTGAAGCCCGACGGGCGCTGGAAGAGAGCATCAAATCCCTCGGCGCCACCGCCCGCGCCATCCAAGCCGTCGCCCGCGTCCGCACCGACTTCAACGACGACGACCTCAAACCGAAACAACAGAAATCTGATAAAGCCAAAGGAGGAAAAAAACGCAAATGACCCTCGACGACCGACAGAAAAAATTCGTGGGGTATCTGTTGAACCTCGCAGAGAAAGGGCAGGAAGACCGCGGCGCACTCGCAGACCTGCGCAGCGGCCTCGGCAAACACCCCGGCGAAATGGCGCGCGTGCACAAGCACGTCGTCCCTTACCTGCCTGACAAACCTTACGATGACCAGTGGTATTACACACTTGCTTCGCTATTTGGAGCGTTCCCCAAACACCGGGAGGGCTATTCCATCGGAAGAGCATTCCATCCGCTGAAGTCAAAGAGCGACAGTATGGAGGCGAGGTTTGTCGCCCTGCTCAACGCCCATCCCGACGACCTCGCCGATCATCTAAGGCACGCTGTAAGCCTGCTGAAAGCCAACGAACAGCCGCTGGACTGGTTCCAATTGCTTGGAGATATCCTGCAATGGGATCACCCCGAGCGCCATGTCCAACTGCGTTGGGCGCGCGATTTCTACGCCCACGTAAAGTCACAAGAATCAACCGAAAATTTAAACGTAATATCCAACCCGGAGGAAGAAGAAAATGAATGACTCCCGAATCAAAGTCGAAGTTCACCTGATCCAGAACTTCGCCCCGTCCAACCCCAACCGCGACGACACCGGCCAGCCCAAGGACGCCAACTTCGGCGGCTTCCGCCGCGCCCGCATCTCCAGCCAATGCAGCAAGCGTAGCATCCGGCAGTTGTGGCGCGAAAGAGAAACCATCCCGATCGGCGAGCGCACCAAACTACTCAAGGCGAGACTCCTACCCAGACTGCGGCAAGAAGAGCGCAATGACGAACAAATTGGGCAGGTTTTGGACAAGTTCCTCAAGCAATTCTATTCCAAAATGGATGGCGACAAGACCGCAGTGTTGATGTTCGTCAGTGGACAGGAATTAGACGAGTGTGTGAAGGCGATTAATGAGAACTGGTCTGCTCTTAGCCAGGGGAAAGAATTTGAGAGCAAGGCTTGCAAAGAGATTGGTGCACGTCTCGACAATGCCCAACTCTCCGCCGACATCGCCCTCTTCGGCCGCATGCTCGCCGAGCAGCCCGGCCGCAACACCGACGGCTCCTGTCAGGTCGCCCATCCCATCTCCACCCATAAGGTTGATATGGAGATGGACTTCTTCACCGCCCTGGACGACCTCAATCCCGCCGAGGAGACCGGCGCGGGAATGATGGGCGTCATTGGCTTCAACAGCGCCTGCTTCTACCGCTACGCACTGGTGGACCGCGACCAACTGGCGCGCAACCTCGCACGCAAGACCAACCGCAAGGACGGGAAGTGGACACAGACACTGGAACCGATCGACTACGAGGAGACTGACAAGGTTATCCAAGCCTTCCTCGAAGCGATGGTCTATGCCATCCCCACCGGCAAACAGAACTCTTTCGCCGCGCAGAACCTTCCTGCCTTCGGGTTGTTCGTCGCCCGCCAAGACGGCGTCCCCATCTCGCTTGCCAACGCCTTCGCCAAACCAGTCCGCCCCACCAGGGATGATGACGACCTCGTCGGACTGTCAGTTACCAGGCTGACCGAGCATTGGGAAACGGTCAAGAGGGTCTACAGCAACCAGGGCGTGATAGCGACGACGTCCTTCAACATTGTCGGCGAGGGACGCTTGAACGGGCTGAAGGATTCCGACAAAGGTAGTGTTGACGGGGCAATCTCCGCGGTGATGGAGGCCGTAAAGGGGGCGCAATGAGCGACGTATGGACTCTGCTCCTGCACCTTGAAGGACCCATGCAATCCTGGGGTTACCGAAGCCGCTTTGATTACCGCGACACCGCTCTCGAACCGACGCGCAGCGGCGTCATCGGTCTCATCTGCGCCGCAATGGGCATCGCTCGTGATGATCCTCTATCGCGTTTCAACTCGATCCGTATGGGCATCCGCGTGGATAAGGAGGGCAAGATCGAACGCGACTACCACACGGCGCTCGATGTTGTCAAAGCCGATGGAAGCGAGAAAGATACTGTTGTCTCTCTCCGCGACTACCTTGCTGATGCCATCTTCACAGTTGGTCTGGAATCAACTGACCGAAGCTTGCTTGAGCAGATTGCTGCTGCCCTGAAGTCGCCCTGTTGGACGCTGTTCCTGGGTCGTAAGGCGTTTCCCCTAACGGTGCCGCCTCTCAAGCCTTCTGACGTTCCCATGGAAGGCAAACTTGAGAATCATCTGCTTAAGGGGGAAGGTGACAAGCGCGTGATTCTGGAAGATCCGTCCGGCGAGCGCACCCAACACGACTGGCCGCTTAACTTCGACAAGCGCAACTTCATGCCGCGAACAACTAACACCCGTTTTATCAAGGAGATAGCACCATGACTAATCTCTTTCTTTCCCGCATCTACCTCAATCCAATGAGCCGGTTGGCGAGACGAAACCTGGTTTCGCCCTACGAGATGCATCGCACCGTGATGATGGCGTTCCCGGACAACTTTGATGGAAGGATCTTGTTTCGTTGCGAATCCCCGGTACGACAGAGTTGTCCAATCCTCTATGTCCAGGCAGACTATGAAGCCGACTGGGAATTTTTGAGAACCCTCGATGGCTATCTTGCCCCATCGACCAACGGCAATTGCAATCCAGCACAAAAGGCATTCTCACCTAAATTGCGTTCCGGGGATCAGTATATCTTCCGACTCCTTGCAAATCCCACAGTTAAACGGGATGGAAAGCGGCTGGCTCTCTATCGGGAGGAGGATCAATTGCGCTGGCTGGAGCGGAAAATGAAAGCGTCCGGTGCGCGCTCACTGGAAGTTCGTTCGTCTCGGAGTGAACTCTATCGCTTCCGGGACAAGGAAGACCGCAAGGTGGCGATGCTGGGCGTTGAGTTCAACGGCATTCTTGAAGTCGATTCTCCCGATCTGCTCTCACAGGCGCTGGCGGAGGGCATTGGTTCCGGCAAGGGTTTCGGCTTTGGACTTCTGTCACTGATACGCGCCGGATAGGATTGGAGGATAGACATGAACTACGACCTCCGCACCCTGCCCAAAATGCGCGATGGGCTTTCTTACGCTTACTTCGAGCATTGCATCGTAGAGCAAGACGGTCTCTCCGTGTCGGTCTTCAGTGAGAAGGAACGAATCCTCCTTCCGGCGGCAGCCCTTGGCGTCCTGCTGCTGGGACCTGGCTCATCTATCACGCATGCAGCAATCAAGACTCTTTCGGAAAATGGCTGTCTTGTTCAATGGACCGGCGAAGGAATGCAGCGCTTTTACGCACAAGGGCTTGGTGAGACTCGCAAGGGAGGACACCTTGAACTCCAAGCGAAACTCTGGGCTGATGACCGTCTCCACAATGAGGTCGTATTGCGAATGTATCGGATGAGGTTCAGGAAGCGGTTGCCTCAGGGCTTGACCCTTGAGCAAATTCGCGGAATGGAAGGCGTCCGGGTCCGCGAAGCCTATTCAACCGCATCACGCGAAACGGGCGTCAAATGGGAAGGGCGAAGCTATGACCGCCGCGACTGGTCCCGCGGCGATCCCATCAACCGCGCGCTTTCCGCAGCCAATGCCTGCCTTTACGCCGTATGTCACACCGCCATCGTGAGCGGCGGCTATACGCCCGGACTCGGTTTCATCCATATCGGCAAGGCACTCTCCTTCGTTTATGACATCGGCGACCTCTACAAAGTGGAGATCACCATCCCGCTGGCGTTCAAAGTTACAGCGGAGAATCCGTCCAAATTTGAATCAGCCGTTCGCACCGCTTGTAGAGAAATCTTCCATAATTGTAATCTTCTTGGACGCATACTGCCCGATATTGATCGCCTTTTTGATTTGGAGCATCCTCTTACCGAAGATGAGATTGATTGGGACATTGATACCGATCCGGCTCGTCCTGCTCCCTATTGGAGTCCGGTAACTGGCAACTCTCAGGAAAATTACGCAATTGACGCATCTGCTGGAGCGGGGGTTGATGGAGACAGCGAATGAGGATAATATGGTTGTTATGATATTGGAAAACGCCACGACCTCTCTGCGCGGCGAACTGAGCAGGTTTATGATCGAGCCGAAGGCAGGCGTCTTTGTCGGAAAAATCTCGGCACTGGTCCGAGATAAGTTGTGGGAACTCTGCACTGATCGCAGAGCACCGCCCGGTCTCATTCAAATTTGGAGTGACGCCAATGAGCAAGGCTTTAGCATCAGAACGTCCGGCGATACTTCGCGGATTCTTCGGGACTATGAGGGATTGAGCTTGATCTCGGTCCCAGATGAATCACATGCAGCCCGAGTCCGAGTCGTTGTGAATTCGACTGGAGGAGATGATGACAATGAGACATAGACAGCGTTTTAAGGCTGAAACCCTTGACTAATCAAGGGTATTCCCCACGCACGTGGGGGTGAACCGGTCGCCAGCACTCAATCAATGTAACTGACCGTGTATTCCCCACGCACGTGGGGGGGAACCGT
>CAZCEM010000201.1:0-5137 GCA_964497555.1 uncultured bacterium | reverse complement strand
CGCTTGTCAACCGAGACGGTTGACCTACGCGTAGGAATCGCTATTTTCAAAGGAAACGCCATGCCGCGTGCGGCGCAACAAAGGATGAAAATAGCACTGACGAAAACCACCCCTGTTGCGCGGGCACGGAGTTCCTCGCTGGCTGTGGCACGGGCGTCTCACCCGTGTTTTGTGAGGCGGTTGGATTCGGAGACCCGACCTACACGGTGATGAGGATTATTTTCAAAGGAATGAGCGCGAAAAGGATTCAAGACTTTCAAACTTTGAGACTTAACAAATCCGCGGCAGCAGTTCCCCCGTCGGCCGCAGCATTCGTCGCACACCGCCCGAAGCGGTCTGCACCCACACCTTTCCTTTGCCTTCAGCCGTAACCTTTCCGATTACCGCCGCTTGACAACCCAAAGGATGTTCCCTCAGCAGGCTTAAGACCTCCGTCTCCCCGCCCGCTTCCACCACCATAACTACCTTGCCCTCATTTGCCAAATGCAGCGGATCAAAGCCAAGCATCTCACAGGCGGCGCGGACGCCGTCGCACAGCGGGAGGTCCTTTTCGTGGATCAGGAGTTCCAGCGGCTGCGAATCGGCGAGTTCCGTCAACACCGCTGCCACGCCGCCGCGAGTGGGGTCGCGCATCCATTTGACCGCGTCCGATTCTCGCAGGACGGCTCCAATCAGGCCGTTCAAGGGAGCGCAGTCGCTTTGGATGGAGGTTTGGAGTCCAAGCTCAGCCCGCGCCGCCAACACCGCCAGTCCGTGGTCACCAGCCGTTCCCGACAGAATGATCCGGTCGCCCGCTGCAATGGAGCGTCGGGATAGCCCCTTGCCCAGCGGCAGGCTGCCAATCCCGGCGGTGTTGATGAATATCCGGTCGCATTCGCCGCGAGGAACGACCTTGGTGTCCCCGGTGACGATTTGAACCCCGGCGGCTCGCGCGGCATCCGCGGCTGAGATCACAATCCGTTCCAACAGCCTCGAATCCAAACCCTCTTCAATAATGAATCCGACCGCGAAGAACAGCGGCTCGGCGCCCATCACCGCGAGGTCATTCACCGTGCCGCACACGCTCAAGCGGCCGATGTCGCCGCCGGGGAACTCAATCGGCTTGACGGTGTAGGAATCGGTGGTAAAAGCGATATGCTGGTCCTTTATCCGAAGCAGGGCGGCGTCTGCCAGCGAGTTCAAGATGGGATTGCCGAAGTGCCTGACAAACACCTGGCGAATAAGGCGGTGCATGGCTTCCCCGCCGGCGCCGTGGTTGAGGGTGATGCTTGGACTGGTCATTGAGTCTTCGCGGCAAAGTGATAGACCGCCGCGCAGGCGCCTTCGGATGACACCATGCAGGCGCCGCAGGGCGTTTCAGGGTTGCAGGCTTTGGCAAACAGAGGACATTGAACCGGTTTCAACACCCCCCGCAGAACCTCCCCGCAGCGGCAGGCGGGATGGTTGCGGGTTGGTTCAACCTCGACCGGGATGCTCAGGGCGTCCCAGCGAGAGAACTCGTCCCGCAATTTCAAACCACTCAAAGGTATCAGGCCTAAACCGCGCCATTCAGCGTCGCAAGGTTCAAAAGCCCGCTCTATCATCGCCTGCGCGGTTCGATTCCCCTCCCTTTGCGCCACGCGGCGATATTGATTCAAAACCAGCACCTGGCTTTGCGTCATTTGCCGGCACAGCATGAGAAGCGTCTGCATGATGTCCACCGGCTCAAAGCCCGACACCACGCAGGGAACCGATAATTCCTCCGCGATGAACCGGAAGATTTCCATGCCGGTGACGGTGGTTACGTGTCCGGGAAGTATTAAGCCGTCGATGTTCACGTCCGGCGAAGTCAGCAGCGCGCGCAGCGCGCGGGGCATAGTTTTTATCGTTGACAGCAGCCGAAAGTTGTCCAATCCGAGGCGCCGGCATTCGACCAGGCAGCCAGCGATGGTGCAGGCGGTGGTTTCAAAGCCGATTCCCAGAAAGACCGTCAAGCGCCCGGGATGGTCGCGCGCCCAACACAGGGCGTCCATCGCGGAATAGAAGACGCGAACGTCCGCGCCCTGGCTCCGCACCTCCGCCAGAGATGATGAGGAGCCCGGCACCCGGACCAGGTCGCCGAAGGTGGCTATGGTCATGCCGGGCAGCCGCGCCAGAGCCACTGCACGGTCGATGAAGTCGTTGGCGGTTACGCAGACCGGACAGCCGGGGCCGGAGGTCAACTCAATCCAATCGGGCAGCAAGTCTCTCAGCGCGAAACGATAGATCGCCTCGGTGTGTCCGCCGCAGACCTCCATAATCCGGACCGGACGGTTAATGTCAAGGGCGCGGATTCCGTTGGCGAGGGCTTTCACCAACTCCGCGTCACGAAACGGATGCGCCGGATTCACGCGCTGTCTCCCGCTATGCTGCGCAGGAGTTCGAGTGTCTTCTCGACCTCGGACTCGTCGAGTATTTCGAGAGCCCAGCCGGTGTGCACCATCAAGTATTGACCGACTTGGGCGTCGGGGGTCAGCGTGAGCATGACTTCCCTTGAAACGCCGCCGATTTCCCCCACGCCGCGGTCGTCAGGTCCGCGCGAGAGCAGTTTCATGGGTATCGCGAGGCACATTTAACGTTAGTCTCCTTGAGCGTTGGCGATTACTGCCTGACCGAGTGAGACGCCGCCGTCGCCCGTCGGCACCAGGTGGTGAGTCAAGACCCGAAATCCGCGCGCTGTCAGTTCCTCTTCCAGCCTTGTCAGCAGAAAGGCGTTCTGGAAACACCCGCCGCTGAGCGCCGCAGTTTTGCAGCCGTTGTCGTCCCGAATCAACCGGCACATCTCAGCCAAAGCCGCGACCAAACCTTCATGGAAGCGCCGCGATATTACCGCGGCGGAGATTCCGGCGATTTGATCCTTCACCAGGGCGTGGAACATCGCCGCCGGCGATAATATCAGCCGCCCGTTGGCGCGCTCGATGTCGAACGGATACGGCGGTTCTGCGCTCGCCGGCATCAACCACTCCAATTGCGAAGCAGCCTGCCCTTCAAACTGACTGCGGATTCCAAAGAAGAGCATCGCCGCCACCGCGTCGAAAAGCCGGCCCAGGCTCGACGTCAGCGGATAGATATTCTCAAATATATATTCATTGAGCAGCATTTCCAGGGTTTGTGCGCCTATCTCGCGCTCTACATTGCGGGTAAAATCCGTTTGAAGCGTGCGGGCGCAGCGGCCGAAAACCTGGTGGAGCCACGCCAAAGCCATGCGCCAAGGCTGTTTGACCGCCAGTTCACCCCCCGGCATGGGTACCGGCAGCAGGTAACCGGCACGCTGGAATGCCGCTGGGCCGCCCGTCAGTATCTCCCCTCCCCAGATGGTTCCATCGGAGCCGTAGCCGGTGCCGTCCAGACAGATGCCTATCGCCGGGCCGGATTCGCCGTTCTCAGCCAGACAGGCCGCGAAATGGGCGTGGTGATGCTGCGCGTGAACCAGCGGAATCCCATTTTCCTGACACCATTCCTCCGCCAGCGTGGTGCTTATATAGTCCGGATGGAGGTCGCAAGCCGCCAGTTCTACGCGAGCCTCAAAAAGATGCCGAAGGTGATCCCTCGCCCGCTGATAGGCTTCAATCACCGATTCCGAGTCGAGGTCGCCGATATGCTGAGACAGAAAGGCTTGGTTTCCGTCCTTTTTGCCCAGGCAGAGGGTGTTTTTCAAGTGGGGCCCGAACGCGAGCACATCCCTGCGGAAACGAGCCGCCACCTTCACCGGCTCCGGAACATATCCGCGGGAGCGTCTAAGCAGCCGGATCGAGCCGGAAATCTTCCGCGCCACTGAATCATCCGCGAAGACGTGGATTTCGCGGTTGTGGATCAGCGCGGCATCAGCAGCCCCATGGAGCCGAAGGAGCGCCTCCTTTACTTTATAGGCAATAGGCTCGTCGCTTTGGTTGGCGCTGGTCATCACCAGGGGGGCTTTGAACTTACTTAGAAGCAAGTGATGCAAGGGGGAATAGGGCAGCATGGCGCCGATGAGCGGATTCTCCGGCGCAACAGATTCAGCCGCCGGACACTCCGGGCGTTTTCTCAGCAGCACAATGGGGGCACGGATGGAAGCGAGGAGCGCCTCCTCTTCACCGTCGGCTTCACACCAACGCCGGATGGCGTCCAGGTCAGGAAACATCACAGCGAAGGGCTTCTCAAGGCGCTGCTTCCTTCGGCGCAATTCAGCGACCGTCGCTTCGTCCCGGGCGTCGCACGCAAGATGAAACCCGCCTATCCCCTGCAGCAAGAGAATTTTATGTTCACTAAGGGCTTGAACGGCCTGTGGAATCGCGGTTTGATGGTCGCCCTGAGGCTGCCAGCCGTCGGGCGTTGCGATTAGTAAGGCGAGCCGGGGACCGCATTTCGGACAGGCAGTCGGTTGGGCATGAAACCGGCGGTCGGACGGGGTCTCATATTCGTGGCGGCAGTCCGGACACATCTCAAAGGGGGACATGGTGGTCGCGGGGCGGTCGTAGGGCAGCGATTGGACGATGGTCCAACGGGGACCGCAATGGGTGCAGTTTATGAAAGGGTATTCAAAACGCCGGTCAACCGGGTCGTTCATTTCGCTAAGACATTCGGAGCAGACGGCCAAATCAGGTGGCAGGGTGGTGTGGGTGTCGTCGAGGCGTTCGCTGGGCAGAATGCGGAATCCGTCGTAACTTGCAACGGGAAGCGGCGTTAGGCGGATGGAATCCAGAACGGCAATGGGAGGATGGTGGTCGCGGATGGCATGAATGAACGCTTGAAGCCGTTCGGGAGGACTCTGAACCTGAATCAGCACGCCCCCGTTGTCATTGCGAACGGTGCCCTCCAGTTGATACTCGCGGGCGAGGTTGTAGATGAAAGGGCGGAATCCCACGCCCTGCACGGTCCCTGTAAGCCGGATGGCAAGATGGCAAGTTGGCAAGTTGGCAAGTTGGCAAGTTGGCAAGTTGGCAAGTTGACAAGCTTGAATGGGATTGGAGTCGGAGGTTTCAACAGGGGAATTCATGGGATCACAATGGACTTAATTAGGGTCTGCTGAAAAACTCTCGAATTAGCATTGTTAGGTGCGGATTTTTAGGATTAACGCCTCACTGCTGTCATTTCCCAGAAAATAGCCCCCTTTTACCGCGTAGGTCGGGCCTCTGAG
>CAZCEM010000200.1:0-5142 GCA_964497555.1 uncultured bacterium | reverse complement strand
TCCTTCGTGGTGGGGAAGCCACCATGACAATTCCCGCGAAAGCGGGAATCCAGAATTAATTTTATAAGTACTTGATATTTCAAATAATTAAACTCTCAGCCTGGATTCCAGCTCTCGCGGGAATGACAGTAAATAAGTTCGAAACTACCACGAAAAGGCTTCATAACGAAGTAATGTTAACCAGATAGTTTAACAACATCCGCAATGTTACTCAGCCCCTGCTGCAGCTTGTTCGGATCTATGCCAAAGGAGATGCGAAAGGCTTCCTCCACCCCGAAATAATATCCTGGTACGACCAGCGTCTTCTTTTCCCGCAGCAGCTTCTTGCAGAAAGGACTCGCATTGCGGCCGTCTTTGAACCGCACCCACATTGAAATTCCGCCGTCCGGCTTCATCCACTCGAACATTCTGGTTTCCTCCAGCGATGCTATGACGAGCTTCAAGTTTGTCTGAGAGACGCGCCGGGCTTTGGTTAGATATTCCGGCGCGAGCTGAGGGTGCGTCAGAAATTGATAAGCCAGAAATTCAGTGATAAACGGCTGCACCACGTGGCAGTTGTCCATAGCCTGCCGCACTTCCCGGATGACGTCCGGCGCCGCAATCACCCAGCCGACGCGCGCGGATCCGAAGCCCCACGATTTGGTCAGACTGCCGGTGGTAACGATTCGTTCGTGCCTGCCCGCGCTGGTTTCCTCTTGCCAGTTCCGCAGAAAGGGCAGGAAGACCTCGTCAATGACTGTCCAGCCGCCGGCTTTAGCGGTCATTTCCGCGGCTTTAAGGATATGAGCGGCGGATTCGGCTTTGCCGGAGGGATTATGGAGGTTGGAGAGCAAAAGAATAAAAGGGCTGTCGCAGTATGCCTTCAGCTCTTTCAGCGGGATCCGGAATCCGTCTTCCCACCGCCTGGGCAAGCGCTGAATGTTGCCGCATGTGAAGGTGTGAGGAAAACGCACGAACGGCTCGTAAGCCGGATGTTCCACCACTACGCGCCCAATTCGGCTGGTCAATGCCGCAAAGACAGCGAAGTTCGCCATGCTGGTGCCGGGCGTGACGGCTATGTTGTCGGGCGTGACGCCGTATATTTGGGCGAGGGCTTCCTTGAGAGGCGCGTAACCGTATTGATTGGCGCCGGTGAGCGGAACTTCGGAAGGATCCAGGTATAAATCCGTTATTTTGGCGGGACTGGGCATCCCGCTGGTGGATAGGTTCACTTCTGGTTCGGGCAGGAGTTTGAGCCATTCGAGCAATTCGACTTTATGAAACTGCATGTTTTCCTTTTTTAACGGCTACTTTCAGGGCATGAGGAATAACTTGAACGGAAATCTCATGCCCAATTGACACGGGAGTGCCGTCAATGTGAATGTTTCCGGCGATGGGCCGGGAGACGATTATCTTTTTCGCCGGTCGGTGGATATAACCGGGGATGGCGTCAGTGCGCTTGCGCATCATGTCGGAGGAGTATTTGAGCGCGTCCAGAAAGGTATGCTGCGGGATGAGGCAGATGTCGAGGAAACCGTCGTCATAGGCGGCTGTCGGGGCGATGGTGACGTTGACGCCGTATTCGCGCATATTGGCAATGGAGAACAGCATCGGGCGCCCATGGTAGGTCCAGCCGTCCGGCTCGGTGGTGATGGTTATCTCCTGCGGTTCGTATTGAGAGAAAGTAGTGAGAGCCAGCGTCGCGTAGGGGATTACCCCCCGGATCCTGCTGCCTTCGAAAAGAGACGCTATCACCGCCTCCCAGCCGATGCCGCAGGATACGAGAAAGATGTATTCCCCCACCTGACCGACATCGATGGTTTTAAAGGACGGATTGGCAATGACCTCCAACGCTTGCGCCACCCGCAGCGGGATGTCCATATTACGGGCGAAGCCGTTGCCAGATCCGGCCGGAAGAACTCCCAGAGCCGTGTCGGTGTTCACGAGACATTTGGCGACCGCGTTGACGGTGCCGTCACCCCCGACGGCTACAACCATATCAACGCCTTCCTGCGTCGCGCGGCGGGCAATCTCGCGGGTGTGGTCGATGTCGCGGGAGCGGATGACCAACACCGAGCGATTGTCCGTTCCGAGACGGCCCCGGATCAAGTGATGAAGTCGATGCACGAACTTCGGTGTGCCGGAGCGTGGATTGATTACGAATACGGTTTTCAGCAGAATCCTCCTGAAAGGGACCGCTATCAACACTTCTCATTTCAAGTTTAAAATAATAACAGATATTTTCGCTGAACTCAAGCAAAGAAGGACGGGTATTATCCGCATCGAGAAGTCCTCGATTCAAAACCTTAACCAAAAGGCTCAAATTTCACGATAATTTGGCGTAGGATGCCTTCATCCTGCACCGATAGGGCGTTCCGACCGCAGGATGAGGCTGTCCGCGGCCTGCGGAAGCTCTTTCGCGTTTATGTCTTATTGAATTATCGACGGATTAAGGTTTTGAGATGAACTATCTCAAAATTGACTTGACAAGTTTTCATTTGAAAATTATATTAAACTGCTAAAGAGCTTCCAGCGTCCCTTGAACCCAGATTATTCAAGCGCAGCGCCGTCTTCCAGACGGCTCCGAGGCACTGACTGCCGCCTGGAAGGCGGCGTTACAGAAGGATGACTGATGAACATTCGCCAAAGCAAGGCACTCTTTCTTTTAGTCAGCTTTCTCTTGTTTTCAACCGGCAGCATTGCGCTCAGCGCGGTTCGGACCAGCGCGGGGCTGGTCGGCACGGTCGGTGAACCAACCGGTTGGTGGAGTGAACGCTGGGCGCCGATGTTAGGCGCTGAAATGAATCTTCGCTATGAAGTGTCGCCAGGAACGGGAATTCTTTTACTGGCGGGACTCAGAAAGGCACAGTTTGCCGACCTGAGCGCCTCGGAGATAGTCGATGATTCACACCTGCGCGACATCAGCCCTGAATTTGCGCCCTATTCGCGTATTACCCTCGCTAAGCAGGGGGGTAGTTTTCGGCAGATACCGGTGGGCTTCGGTCTCTATATGGAGAGACTGGCAGGCTCTCGCTATTTGCGCGGTTACGGATCCGCCGCCATGGTGGTGCACTTGTGGAAATTTGACCGTTCTCAATCGTTGACGCGTGAGATAAGCCCACCAGGAATGAACGCCTTGGAGCTCACGGACAATTGGTCCGATAAAAAGGATGGCTCCGATTTAGGCGCTCAAGTGGCAGTGGGATTGATTTATCAATTCCGCGAGCTTATGCACGTTGATTGCTCGGTAGCGTACCATATAATGAGTTTTGGGAAACGCAACGGTGGTTTAGCTTACTGGGGGCAGCCAGTGCGCACCTGGAGTGACGAACAGGTCGATAAAGCCAACAGCCGTGCCGATTTCATTGAATTACGGCTGGGTGTTCGTTACGGTCGTTAGTCGTTTCCGAGAGAATATTCAGTTTAAGAATTCATCAACAATCGAGGATCAGGATGAATCGGAAGTTGTTGGTAACATTGATGGTCGCCGTATTAACTGCGGTCTCACCCGCGTTGGCGACTCAGTTCACCGGGGGCATCGGCTACTTCAACACCAACAGCGCGTTGACGCTGCCTCCAGGCGCTCTCGACATGAGCCTCTACGTGCGCGGTTACGTGTCTTTCTTCAACAAAGACATCGGCTCTACTATTAACAACGGCACCAGTGCGTTGTCAGCGGCATTTGGGTACACCCGCCACACTGAGCTTGGGTTCACTCAGATTTTATCCCAGGACTACAACCTCACCCCCATCTCAGCTATGGACCGCAAAAACGGCATGTACGCCATTATCCCCGGCGACACCTACATCCGGTTCAAATTCGGCGGTTATCAGGCGACAAATAACATCTACTGGGGCGTCATGCCGATGCTTCAATACCGCGTCGCCAGATACCATAACATTCAATTAGAGCCTTTCTCAACCGACGCCATCCAAATGGAGCTTACGGGATTGGCTTCTTACTACCAGAAGCCTCTCTACCCTGAAGAGGGCATCTCCGCCCACCTGAATCTTGGTTTTCAATACTTCAATGACGGCAATCAGGATATTCCGTCAAGCAAAGCGGTCAATGTCTTAGCGAGCTTTTATAAGCCGTGGAAAGGCCAGTTTGGATACGGCGGTGAAGTCAATGGTCAGTTTTTCACCGAACGACCCGGTAAGAACGCCTTCGGACGCGAGGATTGGTTGTATGTGACGCCCTTTGCCCGTTATGACCTCTTTCTGGGCTTGAAGTTCACCGTTGGCTTGGATGTGCTGGTCATCGGCAGCGAGGAGACCAGCAAACCTGCCAATGTCGATCATAGCCTTCTCAATGATTATCCCAATTATCCGCCCTGGCGGTTGAATATGCGGGTAAATTTCATGCCCTCCACTTCCTTCTTCACCGTGCCGACCTTCGTGAAAGCGACGGAAGGAGAGTCCGCCTTGACCGCCGGACGTCGGCGCAGTTCGGTTGTCCGCAGCACATCGGGGACCTCAACGGCCGACCGGCAAGCCATGTTCAAATGGGCTATCGAAGAGCGCGGCGGGCAGATCGAAGCCATAGAACTGGACTTGGATAAAATCCGTCAGGAGCGGCAGAAAGCCGAGGAGGAGCTGGAACGTCTGAGAAAAGAACTCGAGAAGCGCAAAGAGAAGTCCAAATAATCTCATACCAATTCGCATTCAATAAGTCAATTACCTTTATAGCAACCCCCCTGCCCCCCTTCAATAGAAGGGGGTATATCAAGTCCGGCATTAGACTTACCCCCCTTCTCTTGAAGGGGGAGAGGGGGGTTGTTTTACTGAATAATGACTGTTTGAAAGCTAATTGGTATCAGACCACAGTTCATTAGGATAAGAGGCTGCCTTCGGATTGTAGGCAGCCTCTTGCTGTTTGTGTGCAACTGGCAGTCAAGCATCTAATTTGTAATGATATCCATGGTCGGAATACTTCAAACAGTCTCCAAATAAGTTTCGATATCGTTTCTTTCTCGTCGAAGGCGCATCATTCCAGCGAAAGCTGGAATCCAGAGAATGCGCCGAAGGCGCATCATTCCCGCGAAAGCTGGAATCCAGAGAATACGCCGAAGACGCATCATTCCAGCGAAAGCTGGAATCCATGAAGGCGCATCATTCCCGCGAAAGCTGGAATCCATGAAGGCGCATCATTCCCGCTTTCGC
>CAZCEM010000199.1:0-5149 GCA_964497555.1 uncultured bacterium | reverse complement strand
CTGCATTTTGCATTTTGCATTTTTTAAAAACAACACACAGTCAACAACGCCATGATAGCAGACCGCATACAGCGCATTGGCTTTTCCTCCACGCTGCGCATCAATGCCAAAACCGCGCAGATGCGTGCGGAAGGAATCGACGTGATAAATCTGTCGGTCGGCGAACCGGACTTCCCGACGCCGGAAAACATAAAGAACGCCGCCAAAGCCGCCCTGGACCGGAACCTGACCACCTACACCGCCACCGCCGGCATCCCCGAACTGCGCAAAGCCGTCACCCGCAAGTTCAGCGACGAATACAGCGCCGACTACAAACCAGACAACGTGATCATCACCACCGGCGCCAAACAGGCGCTGTACAACTGCTGCCTATCGCTGCTGAACAAGGGCGACGAGGTCATCATCCCCGCGCCGTATTGGGTGTCGTACCCGCACATGGTGTCACTGGCAAAAGGCGAGCCCGTCATCGTCAAGACCAAAGAGGAAAACGGCTTCCGCCTCACGCCTGACGAGCTGGGACGAGCGACATCGGCGCGCACCAGAGCCATCATCCTCAACAATCCCTCCAATCCCACCGGCGCGGCGTATTCACCCGAGCAGCTCGAGAAGGTGATCAACGTCTGCATGGACGAAGGCATCATCATCATCGCCGATGAGATTTACGAGAAACTGATGTATGACGGCTTGCCGTTCAAATCGGTCTGTTCGTTCGGAGCCAAGGCGCGCGCTCACGCGGTCATCATCAACGGCTTCTCCAAGGCTTACGCCATGACCGGCTGGCGGCTGGGCTACGCCGTAGCTCCGGTCGAGATCATCGAAGCCATGACCAAGGTGCAGGAGCACACCACCTCCAATACCAACAGCATCACCCAGTGGGCGGGCGTGGAAGCGCTGCTGGGGCCGCAGCACGAGATCAGCCGCATGCGCGTCGAATTTGAGCGCCGCCGCAACAACGTGCTGTACCATCTGAATTCGATCCCACATTGCTCCTGCCACAAGCCCGAAGGCGCGTTCTACCTGTTCCCCAACCTGTCGCATTACTACGACAAGCAGTTCGAGGGGGTGCAGATTCGCAACTCGGCGGGGTTGGCGTATTATCTGCTGAAGCACGCCCACGTGGCTGTTGTGCCAGGCGAAGCCTTCGGCGCGGACAAGTTCATCCGGCTGTCCTACGCCAACTCCATGGAAAACCTGGAGAAGGGGATGAACCGCCTCATCGACGCCCTGGCGGAACTGAAGCCGACCGTTAAGGCACAGCGGCTTTCGTTGATAAACACCAACACCAAGGTCACTAAGTCTGTGGAAGTCGATGCCGCCATCCAGTCTTCGATGCGGGACGCGATGGTCGCGGAAGCTGGGTCGATTATAACCTACGATTCCTACCACGAGTGGAACGCCAGCATCGGCGGAGTGATCCTGCGTCTGGCGACCAACTCACCGCACTTGATCGACTTCTGGACCGAGAACTGGTATCCGGCGGCGCTGGAATCGGACATCGAACCGCACGGCTCGCTGTTCGGCGTGAAGGACGCGCCCGGCCGGGAAGCGAGCGCCTTCTACAGCCCCGATACCCGCACCGCGCTGTTCTTTAACTCGGCTTATTATCCCCAGTTGCGGGCGATAGCGTTGGGGATGGTCAACGACATCGCCTCGCGGGCTTTCGACACCTTCATGCTCGGCGGCAACTGCTTCGACGTGAACGGCAGGGGCGTGATATTAATCGCGCCGCCGGGGACGGGCGGCTCGACGCACTTCGCGGGATTGATGCGGCATCCCGAAACCCGTCTGCACAGCATCGACGCGACCTTCGTGCGCTGGGCGGGCGGCAGTCCCATCGCTGATTCGGTTGAACGCAAATTCCTCATCCGCACCGACATCGTCAAGCACCTGCCTGAATTCACGGGGCTGTTCGACCGTTCCAAGCTGGAGAACGTGGCGGTCGAGAACGACGACTCCTGCCCGCTGGGCGAGGGCTGCCCGCTGAAGCGCGGCGAGCCGCGCTGCTACGTGCATCGGGAGCATTCGCGGGCGCTGTTGGATCCGTACTGGATCGGCAGCACCGCCAAACACGTGAAGCGCACCGCGTTGGCGAAGGTGATATTGTTACAGCGGGACAATCTGGCGGGAAAGATCATCTCGCTGAAACCGGACGCGGCGTTGCAGCGGCTGGAGGAGGGCGCCTACCTGTCCGACAAGGGCGGCTGGCGGCAGATGCCGTTCTACAACAAGTATCTGCTGGGGCGGCGGGAGGATCACGTGGAGCATCTGCGGCGGCAATGGAAGAGGCTGCTGGACAAGGTGGAATTCTCGGTGGTGAACACCGCGGTAATGGAACCGCAGGAGGCGAAGGATACCATCTGGAGCATCTCGAAAGGGTAGGATATTTCACCGCTGGCGCAAGTTACTGGGGAAATGACTTGCTCCGGTGGGTAATTGAAGTTAAGTTAAATACTTAAGTTGGCCCGTTCGTTTAGCGGTTAGGACGCTGGCCTCTCACGCCGGTAACAGGGGTCCGATTCCCCTACGGGCTACGCTGAAAACCCACCTTCAAGATTTTGAGGGTGGGTTTGTTTTTTTGCTTAGATGTTGCATTTAATATTATCAAGTGTTACATTATGGCAACCAACCAGCAAACCAACCTTGGAGCAACCCATGGACACCTTCCCAATTCCGGACGACAAACTCAAGAAGACAAGAGAGTTCCTGAAATCCGAGCTCGAAAGAGACTCGGGAAAAACAATTTCTGGTCATCTCAAAGAAAATGGGATAAAATCATTGTTTATTGTCCCAATCTTTAGAGATTACCTCGGTTTCGAAGATGTAAAGCATTTCTCCTTCGAGATGAGTATGGGTAACGCTTCTGGAGCATCGGATATCCTGCTCTCAAGCCAGAATGCAAGTACCGATCTTCGACGCGAGGATCTGTTGATAGAAACAAAGCAAGTCGGATACTGGAAGCTCCCTTACACAGGCGATATCTACCAAACTGATGAATTCAAGCAGATCAAAGAATACATGATTCCAGAGAGACACTCGGATCAGGCGATTCTAACTGATGGGATTACTTGGTTTGTGTTTTTAAAGAAGAGCTTTATCGAAGCCGAAGGACCCAAGAAAGAAGAAATCCCGTCTTTGAAGGAGAAGGTTATTTTATCTCTCAGTTTTAATATTAAAGACGATCATTTCTGGGAATACCTTTTGATTTTCCATAAAGACCAATATCGATGGAACTCATCTCAACTTGCCAAAGCTCTGGTTCGCGAGGTAGTCACATCTCAAGGAGCAGGCATTAAGTTGAGCAATATGTTTAGAATCGAGAATTCTGAAATCCGAGAAAAGGTTGGACATGAGGTTAAAAAACAGCTTGAAGAGCGTTTCCGCCCTCAACTTGGTAACATGGATCCTGCCTACCGTAAAAAGAAACTCCATTTCGACGATGAAATGCTTTCTTTCGATGTTGAAGTCACAGAGAACTTAATGGCGAAAGTCATAGTTGACACCATTTCATTTAAAGCGAAAGCATTTCAAGAGTACACAAAGTTGGAGAACTTCGTTGATGATTGGAAAAAGCAGCCAGGTGTTATTCTTTATCGGAGTGTTGGTGAGCTAATTCAAGGATTGAAAGGAGCAGGTCAGACTAGGGATGCTTATTGTAAGAAGTACCTGAAACTGCTGCCCTGATCTGTCCTTTACCAAAAACTGATTCGCTTCATAAGAAAGCCGGTATCCAGAACAAGAGTTTCCTCTTCCCCGCCTCGCGTTTCCGGCAACGTAACTCTCAATCTGGGCTCCGGCTTTCGCCGGAGCGACGTGATTGGAGAACCTGAGCGACGGGATGTGAGAGAGCCGATAGGTTTGGTGGGTATTAGGCTGAAGGATTGCCAGCTCGAGCAGATCAGAGTCGGATCCACCCCGAACAATGCAAGGAACCTCGCTTAAGCCGACTTGCTGACTGGCGGTTAAACGCCGATAGCCCGCGATCAGGCAATCGCGATCTGCTTGTGGGCAGACCACCAGCGGCTCAATGATTCCTTCGAGGTGAATTGAAGCGGAAAGCTCGGCAACATCATCTTCGGAAAGACCATGAACAACAGAGTTCCACGCCTGAAACAAGGAGGCGAATGAAGAAGGAAAGGAGCTGATATCAGAATTTCCTCATTTCAACAGGGTAAGTTTTCGCATGCAGGTTGCCTTTGCGGTCTGAAGCCGGCACAAGTACACCCCCGACGCCAGCTCTTTCGCGTCCCAGACCACCGAATGAACCCCCGCCGCCAGTTCACCAGCCACCACCGACTCCACTAAACGCCCATTCAGATCATACACCGCCAGCTTAACCATCCCCGATTCCGGCAGCCCAAAGGTCAAGTGAGTTGAAGGATTGAAGGGATTGGGAAAAGCCTCGGAAAGGAAATACTCCGTCGGAATGGAAGACTGGATGGCTAAATTTATCACCGTGAAGGCGTCGGTCTTATAAACCAACCCTTCGCCAACCATCACTTCCACCACGTCCATCCTGTCCACATCGTCCACCTTAAGTTCGAACGCCTCCCCCTCCAGCAAGCCGTCCTTTTCGGGCGTGGCCGGGTCATCTCCCCAGACCGCCAGACCGCAGAAGCCTTCCGCATTCACTACGCCCTCCCCCACCAACAGACCGTCGGAGGAAAAGGCTTGGAGGGCGCCGCAGACGGGTGCATTGACCGGCTCGCCAAGCCGCACCAGCACACTCATATTCCGGTCGGTTCTTTTTTCGTAATTCGTAATTCGTAATTCGTAATTAGCGAGGCGCTCCCCTTCCGCCGGATAGTTCAGCACCACCTCCCGGCTTGTGCACACCTGATACCCCTTCCCTTCCCGCCACGGCGGCATGTTCGAGAAGCCCCAGCCCGGCGCCATGAAGTTGCCGTCCTCGTTCTTGGCGACGATCACGTCCTCGATAATTGGCGACAGGACATAGAAGCCAGACTGCGCCGAAGCTTCCAGAGGATAGGTGGGGAAATAAGCCGCCAGATTCCACCCCTGCCTGAGCGGCAAATCGGCGTCGGCGGGGATCTGCTCGCCCGACCACTCGACCGTAACGGCTTCGTCCACGTCGATCTGATAGCCCTGCGTGTAATCCCAGTACGGGATGCCGTTGTACCCCCAGGCCGGG
>CAZCEM010000198.1:0-5160 GCA_964497555.1 uncultured bacterium | reverse complement strand
CTAGGCTGCGGCAGATCGGCGGTCGGGCTCGGAGTCCCGACCTACGCATCGCAGGCGCTATTTTCTGGGAAATGACAGCGGCGATGTTCGTCGAATGAGAGCGGCGATGTTTGTCGCCGGTTGGTTGTTAGATTATCGGACAGACTCTGAAAGTCCACCATCCAAGTTGTTACGCCCGAAGACTGACGCTTTCCTTAAAAACTACACCGCCGCTTCCTTTAAAGGAGGCGGCGGTGTGACTCGCAGCTAAGACTATCTGTTCGTAAATTCAGCTTTTCTTTTCTCAAGAAAAGCAGTCATGCCCTCATGCGCGTCCTCAGTTGCATAGATGTTGCTGAAAAGGTCGGCTTCAATCAGCAGTCCAGTCGGCAGGTCTAGATTGAAACCGCGATTGACCGCCTCAATGACGCTCTTCAAGGCGAGCGGTCCTTTCTCAAGAATTCCCTCCATCATCTTGAAGACGCTCTTCATAAACAAATCACGGTCAAAGACGCGGCGTCCCTTCTCATCCATGAACTCCTTGCCCTCGGCATCGACTTTAAATGAATTGAGCACCACGTTCGCAAGCCCGATGCGATAGGCTTCATCAGCGTCAATCATACCACCGCTCAGAAGCATCTCCAAGGCGCGTCCCTTTCCGACCAGGCGCGGCAGGCGCTGGGTTCCGCCGAAACCGGGAATCAAGCCGAGACCAACCTCCGGCTGTCCGAACCTCGCGTGGAACGACGCTGCGCGGATGTGACACGCCATCGCCAACTCGCAGCCGCCGCCCAGGGCGAAGCCGTTGACCGCGGCGATTACGGGTTTGGGAAGCAGCTCGACCTGATTGAAAACCGCCTGACCCAACAAGGAGAATTCCTTGGCGGTGAGGGGATTCTTATCTGTTAATTCCGCGATATCCGCGCCAGCGACGAAGGCTTTGTCGCCGGCGCCGCTGAGGATGACCCCCGCCACGCTGTCGCGGCTCTTCAGAAAATCAAACACGAAACCCAACTCTTTCAGGGTTTCAGTGTTCAGCGAGTTCAAAGCACGAGGACGGTTAATTGTCACCGTGGCGATGTTGGACTCAATCTCCAACAGCAGATTAGCAAAGTTTGGCGCATTCATTCTGCCCTCTGTATTTATCTTGTTTGGATTGACGTACTGACATTCGCAACCGGCTCAACGTTCAGCACTAACTCCTGAACCGTTATTTGTCCGCTTGAAATAGTGAACACTGACCAATAGGTGCCGACCTGCTCTTTCGGAACCTGTACGACATGCAGCAATGCGTTGTTGCTGTATATCTTCACGCAGGCTTTGGAGTTGCTCAGTGCCTGGCTTTTGTCTTGACCTTTGTTGGTGTAGTCATGGACAAAACATACATAGGCGCCGTTGGAATCTCGCAGGTCAGCGGTGATGGTCTCCGGGCCATAGCTATCGGTGTCATCTCGATCCAGCCTGGCGGCGCCGTCCTCAGCGACCTTCATGTTGCGATACGAGATGTGATAGCCGTTGTTCTTTTTAAAGTGAATATCGAGGTCGGCAGGTTTTTTATCCCAATCCAACACTATTCTCAGGGAGCCAAGGGGGATGTCGGGTGAGATGGAGAATCGATTGAAGAACAGGGATCCGGCCATCACCTCAATCTCAAACTCAGAGGTGATAAATCCCGTTTTAACGAACGTCACCTTGTAAAGCCCATCCTCAGGCATGGGCAAGGCAACTTTACCCTCGAAATCGGATACGCTATCCCCAAGCCCTTCCACTTTGACAAGCGCATCCGGTATGCCTTCGCCGGTCAGCGCATTAAAAAAACGCAAGGTCATATCGCCGGTCTCCATCTCGGAAAAGGTGTCGGCAACCTTGCTGCGGGGCACGTTGATGCGGCTGTCGGGCGCCTGCGCCGAAAGAATCATCGGCAGCAAAGCAGCCCCCAAAACCGCCTTGAAACAAGCACTCTTCAATCGAATCATAAAACCACTCCTTTGAAAACAGTAGTCTTGCCCGGTGGGACGGGCGTCCCCGCCCGTCCGGAGAGAATGGACAAAATAGGCGGTATGGACGACAGTTTTTTCAATATTAATGTCGTCAGACGCTGCAGAAGATTTTTTGTTAACCTAAATACTTACCTTTCATCCGCAGCAAGGCTTCCTTCTCACTCGGATGAAGAATAGTCAGCCACCAAATGACGGGCGGCAGACAAGACAGTACAACCATTGCCCCAAGCGAAGACGATTCAGGCAGCGCTCGGCTGACTCCCCAAAGGACAGCTATGGTGAGCGCAATCGCGCTCAACCGTCTCCATTCATAGGGAATCGGGTAGCGCGGCGCAATGTAAAGATACATTAAAAACGCCATCAGCCCGTAACTCGCCACCGTCAGCCAAGCCGAAGCCATATAGCCGTACACCGGGATCAGCAGACCGTTGCCCGCCACGTTCACCACGGCCGCCGCGCCTATAACCAGCGGAATGATCTTAGTCCTTTCCTTAATATACACTCCAACCATAAGATTGGCAAACACACCGTTGAAAATATGCGCCAACATCACAACTGGAAACACCTTCAACCCCGGCCAATAGCTGGGGTGTATAAGCGCGCCCACCCCCGGCAGCCTCATCCTCAGCGCATCGCCCAACAACAGTGCACATACCAGCCATAGCCAGCTGACAAAAGCCACAAAGTAAGTCATGACCCGGGCGTAAGTCTCGCGGGCGTCAACGTCGCGGGAATGTTGGAGAAAGAACGGCTGCCAGGCATAGCGAAACGACTGAGCTATCATGCTCATCAACATTCCGATGCGATATCCCGCCGAATAAAGGCCCGCTTCGCCGACGCTGAGCAGGCTCTCTATCCACTTCCGGTCGCTGAACTCTATCGCCGCCATGAACAGCATGGCGGGCAGATTCGGCAGCCCGAACGCCAGCCAGCACCGGATCTCCCGCCAGGTCCATCCAAATGCTATCTCCCCCCAAGAAATCGCCAGCAGCGTCAAGAGTTCGACAGCCGCCGTTATGAAAAACGCCCAGAAGGCGCCCACCGCCCCCAGATTCATCGCGCCGACCAGCCACACGTTCAAGCTTATATTTACAAGAACGTTTCCCAGTTTTATCACCGAAAACAACGCCGCTCGGCGTCGGATGCGCATGAAAACCAGTAGGTAGTTGCTCAAGGTGTCTATGAGCATGAAACCGGCGCTGAGCCTCACCATCGCCGCCCCCCGGGCGCTGGATCCGGACACCACCAGCTCGGTCATCAATGGCGCGAAGGCAACCAAAAGAAAACTCAACACCCCGCCAGCCAGCAATCCCTGCGCCAGCGCCGTTCCCAAGGCGCGGCGCTGCTCAGGCGGCTCGGCGTCCGCAGCGTAGCGCATGAAGGCAATGTCTATGCCGTGCACGTACAGCGGCTGGGCAATAGTAACCAGCACCATGAACAAGCTGTACAGACCGAACTCGTCCGGTGTCATCAAGTGCGAGTAATAGGGCAGCAACAGAAAACCCACCGCCCGAGCGGCGATGGATCCGATGCCATAAACGCCGGATTGCTTGAAGAGGCTGAGTATCTTATCCCGCATTAGACAAGACCTCTTCGGCGGTGCGGAAAGCTGAAATCCAAACCGTCGAAACCGGCGATGACATTCGGAAAGACTGCAGAAGCCTCGGCAAGATGCCCTTCAACCTCGGTGTAGCGCTGGGAAAAGTGCGTCAGAATCAACTGCCCCACGCCGGCGCTCCGAGCCAGTTCGCCTGCCTGCCGGGCGGTCAGATGGCGGTACTCATACGCCAGTTCAAGTTCGCTTTCGAGGTAGGTGGCTTCGCATAACAGCAGATCCACATCCTGCGCTAATTTTTTAATGGCGGGACATACAGCGGTATCCGCGATGTAAGTGAAACGCTGACCCCGCCGGATAACTGATACCTCCTCCAATCGGACTGTACCCGCGTTTGTTGCCACAAAGCCCTCCTCCACCAGTCTCCGACGGTCAGGACCCTCCACGCCCCGCTCCTCCAATCGCTCCGGTCGCAGTGTATATCCATCCGGCTCATCCAGCCGAAAGCCCCAACACTCCTCAGTGTGGTCCAACTTGCGGACGGTAATAGTGAAACGCTGGTCCGCGAATACAACGCCCTCCTTTGCAAGAGGCAAGACTTCCACCTGCAAATTATCATAGAAGGCGGAGCAATAACGAAGCCTGTCGAAATAATCTTGACCGGCGGCGGGATACCACACCTTGATTGGATGCTGGAGGTTTGACAACGACAGCCGCTGAAGCACGCCCGGCAAACCCAAGCAGTGGTCGCCATGGAAATGGGAGATGAAAATCGCGTCCACGGCCGAGGGCGGCACGTTGAAGCAGAGCATCTGACGCTGGGTGCCTTCGCCGGGATCGATTAGGAGACCGAAATCATCCCAGCGCAGAAAGAAGGCGTTGTGGTTACGGTTGCGGGTTGGGAGTTGGCTCGAGGAGCCGAGGATCTTTAACATCCGGCTGGACAAAACGGTTCCGGTGTCGGTTAATCTTTAACGGGAGCATTGAAAAGGAGCAAGATATTTAATAACAGGATGATAGGCTGAACAAGATTGCCCAGCCTGTCATCCTGTGATTCGTATTAGAAAATGCTCGCTTTAAAGGGCTTCCACCTTCAGAAGTATCAGCTTGCGGTTGATGTTGAGCTTCTTCACGTCGCCATCGGGGAACTTCTCGCTGAAAACCTTCTTGATCTCGCGATAGACCTTTGACGACTGACCGTAAGCGTTAGGATCGCACCATATCAGGTAATCGAGGGTCTGAGAGGTCACGATGTTCTCTTTATACTTCCCACCCTTAGTGACCTCGTCCAGAGCGTCGGAAAATGCAAAGGTAATCTCTACCTGCTGATCCTCGTCGAAGCCGGTCGAGAGGCTGATGATGAGTTTGTACTGTACGCCCTGTGTCGCATCGCTCTTCCAGTAATTCTGGATCCGGCTGAGCACCTTGTCTATGGCGTCGTTGACGGCGTTCTCGATCAATACTTTGGGCGCGGCTTTCGCGGACGGCGAATAACCCGTCTCGGTGCCCAGCAGCCGGGCGGTGGTGGTCTCGTAAGCGCGGACGTTGGCTACAGCTTTCTGAGTGCCGAACTGCTCACTGCTCACCGAGACGTCAAAGGTGATATATACGTCGCTGCCTATGGAC
>CAZCEM010000197.1:1873-5168 GCA_964497555.1 uncultured bacterium | reverse complement strand
TGGACGGGGATTTCCAGCGAGAGCGCATTTATGGCGTTCGATTCGAACAGGACGGTTCGTTCGTATTCGCCGAGGTCCAATCCCTCAGTGTTCGCTGTAAATGTAACGTGCAACGTGTCGCCGACGGGAACCCGGCCCTCCGACGGATCGGTGGCAAGCCAGTTGGGGTCGCCGCCCTGATCGGTCAGAGTGAAGTTCAACGCGTGCCAGTCGTCGTCTATATCGGCAATGTTGATGATGGTCAGGATGCGCTCAACCGCCTGACCGCTTGGAACCGGACCAAATTGAATGTTCTGGGTTGACATTTCGGCGAGCCCGCTGTAGATGGGTGCGTCGGACTGCACCCATTGAGGGTCTGCAGCGTCCTGTCCGTCGTTATGACCGAGCCGTCCGTGGTTGCCGGTGGGGGATGAGTCGGCAATGCGCTGACCCATGCCCTCATCGAACCGCCAGTAGCCGACGAGTCCCTCCTCATCGCCAGCCAGAGAGACGTTCATCGTCCGCTGAATCTGTTCTTCCGAGCGGGCATAATTCCAAATCCGAACCTCATCGATGATCCCGTTGTACTTGTCCAGTGCAACGTTCGGGAAGTTCCCCAACTGACCGATGGATACATCGGTGTCGTAGCCAGTTATTGCTCCAGCGGTTTCAAGCTGGCCAACCTGCTCCCCGTTCAGATATATTCGGACAAATTGCCCGTCATAAGTTCCCGCTAGGTGAGACCAGCGATCCAGTTGCAGACGACCAGCCTGCGAACTGGCGCCCCGCGAGGTGCCGTTGATAGTGAAGCTGATGGAGACATTGCCATCGAGCCCGCGCGCCAACTGCCACTGGTAGTGAGGCGCCACATGCTGTATGTAGGGTTTGTTGATGATAGCGTCCCAGCGGTCATGGGCGATGCATTGCGCGGGATTGATCCAAGTCTCGACGGTCACTTGTTCGCTATTATATACGTTGTTGCGCGGGACCAGCGCGTAGGTCGTTTGAGCGTTAAACTGCAGCGCGGAACCGGCTTGTGCCCACAGCAGCATTGATGGCGTCAGGCAGGAAACCAGAATCAACAGAAAGACCACTCGTTTCATCGGAAATCCCTCCTTCTGGAATTGCTTTATTTCACCGATTCAATATAATGAAAATCTTGGGCGGTGTAAAGAGTAAAATTGAGTCGATTGGATGTTTTGGGAGGTTGTTGCGCATCATACGACCGTGAATAATCAAGCGGATTCAATTGCGCATTGGCTGTCATTCCTTCTAAAAATAATCCTCATCACCGCGCAGGTCGGGCCTCCGAGCCCGACCGCCTCACCAAACACGGGCGAGACGCCCGTGCCACCGGCAGCGCGGGACTCCGTGCCCACAAATCGGTTGATTCACAGCAGAGGAAGCGGATTAAGCGGACTGAAGAGCTAATTACCCATTCGCTGAATCTGCTGAATCGGCAGTTTTTCAAAGAATCTTTTTTCTTTTTTAAGGCTCTTGAGCTTGCATTCCGGGAGAAAGGCTCCTATCTTTGAAGTCAGAAGCCCAGCGCATTTCATTTATGTTCAACTTAACCCGATCCCTCGAAAGATCGGCGATTCCTTCCGGCAACGCTCCCGATTCCTTTTAGAAAGTGATTCCGTCGATGAAGCTCCTCGTCCTCAACCGCGCCATTTTCCCTGCCAGCGGCTTCAGTCCACGGGGAGGATTTTCTCCATAAAGCCCGAAGATCAGCTTTGATTCCAAGACTCTGACCCGACGGGGCTTGGCTCCGCCGGGATAGGAGCATTTGTGCCAAAAAAAATTCGGACGCGCCTTAATCTTTGGTGAGAGGCGGCGCGCCCGAACATCGAGGTGTGCGGCAGGCTTCCGCCCGTCGTACACCTCCAAGTTACACAACCGCTTGGCGAAAGTCAAGCAAAACTTAGGAGGTATCCATGAAAAGGAAGCATTGGGCGATGGCGTTGGTCGTCGCCGTGTTGCTGGTCGCCGCGGTGGCGGGGGGCGTGCATGTGCTGAATAAGAAGGCGCATGCAATAGCCTATTATAAGGTTCACTGCTTGCGATGGGATGTGCTAGACTCGGAATGGCGCGGAATCTTTGGCATTTTGGTCGAGATAACAATCGGCGAAGAAGATCCATTCCCGGCTCGGACCGACGTAAACGGGTTAATTAGCGAGTCGCGAGATTTCTCCGCAGAGTGGACTGCTGAGATAATCGATGCTCAAGGCCTGGGAGAGCCTGATGATGGCGATCCGTATCCCGATAACCCTGCAAATTTGTCCCAACCATTGATGCAAACCTGGTTCTGGGGGGTGCCGACCAGACGTTAAACATATGTGATCTAGTTTAACGGCAGTTCACTAATCATCTTGAAATGTGGCTCCCCCTTGGTGGGAGGACTTAAAGAGTCTGTCTGAAAATGCGAAAAAGCGACGAGGCGCATCATTCCAGCGAAAGCTGGAATCCATACTCAGATCTTATCTTATTAATTATCAACAAGGTACAAATGTCAACGTGGATTCCAGCTTTCGCTGGAATGATGCATACAGAGTCAAAACACCTCGACTATCGCACTATCTGACAGACTCTGAGAGTCCTCCATCCAAGAAATGTCTGTTTTGTCAATTTGATTTGTTGTGAATTTGCTCCTAAATCCGTTAAATCTGCCGTTTTAAGGGAGAGTAATATGCGGTCAATCATTGTCCTGTTCCTGGGATTGTTGTCAGCGGTCAGCGTCATGGCTCAGCCCCCAACGACCTGGGTGCATCTATATCATCACCACGATGACAACCAGGACTGGATCGAGGACATTTACCACACCGCTAACGGTGACTGGGCTTGCTGCGGAGAGACCTTCTCACAAGCAGGTGGTGATATGTGGCTGCTGGTGGTCAATCCCGGCGGCGAGGTGGTATTTTCACAGGCTTACGCCGGAAACGAAGGCGAGAGGGTATGCGAACGCGCTTTCAGTCTCATCCAGACCGAAGCGGGAGGCTATTTACTGGGAGGAGATACCCAGCTCAATGCCCATGACATGTGTATCCTTCTCACTGAAGCCAATGGAGATCCCATCTGGATGAACATTTACGGCGGAAGAGATTATGATATCTGCAACGCCGTGATCGAGCTGAAAGACGGTAATTTTATACTGGCAGGCAGGACCCGCTCGTTTGGAGCGGGAGATTACGACGGCTGGCTGGTTAAAATCGATGTCGTTGGCAACGTCATTTGGGATCATACCTACGGAACGGTGGGAATGGAGGAATTCAAAGCCGTGCGCGAGGTGGATGGTGGATTTATGGTCGCAGGTCAA
>CAZCEM010000197.1:0-1773 GCA_964497555.1 uncultured bacterium | reverse complement strand
CGCACCGACGAAGTGGGGGAGGTTGTCTGGCAGCGAAACTACGGCGTTCAAAATCGAAACGAATACTTAGAAGATATGACCAGTTGCCGTGATGGTGGCTTTATTCTGGCAGGTGACCGCCCCCGAACCGATAAGCCCTATCTGGTGCGCATCAACGCGCAGGGTGACATTCTCTGGGAAAACAATTTTCTCGGCAATGATGAAGTCTGGTGCTCCACCAATGCCGGTTCAATTGTGCAATTGCCCGACAACGGCTTCGCTTTTGCCGGTCATAACAGCGGCATTACCATGATGCTGCGGACGGACGAAGCCGGCAACTTTCAGTGGTCGCGTTACAACAACTTCGGCGCGGATGGCAACTCGTTTTTCACGACAATTCTATGCGACGAGAGCGGAGGGATTATCGCCGGAGGCAGTCTGTGGACGTTGGAACACAACGTTGAAGGCTTGCTGGTGAAGTATATTCCCGACCGAACACCGCCTTATTTCCGAAGTTTTGAACCGGACAGTCTGGCGCTCATCGTTCTGCTGAATGACAACATTCATTTCGAAGTACATGCACGCGACCTTCAGGACGACTCAATCCGCTATGTATGGACTTATGTCGCCGACACGGTGAGCACGGATTCAATGGTGACGATCCAATTTCGCGAATTAGGCGATTGGACAGTTCGCTGCGCGATATCAGATGGCGATGAGGAGATTTTCATCGAATGGCAGGTTGAGGTGAGTAATTTCTTTATTCGGTCGGCTTCGCCCCATGAATTTGATCTGATCGCCCGTCGCAATTCGACCATCCTCTTCTCCCTCGACGTCGCCTGCGTCGAACCCGACCAGTGGACGACTGAGTGGACGATGGTGGACCGGAATCTCCGACGCAATCCGCTAGGGGAGGAGGATTCGCTGGACGTCTGCTTCGATATGGCGGGGGACTGCGCTGTGGAAGCCGTCATCGAGTGGCGCGGTGAAGAGGAACGGCTGCGGTGGGACGTGGCGGTTCGTTCGGCGGTCTGGTGGTGGGATCCCCATCAGGACACGGTGACGGTTTATCGGGACTCCTCGGCGGAGTTTAATGTGATTCCCTTCAACCGGGAGTCGGACTCGCTGTCGTTTGAATGGACGTTGAATGGACGGTTGATGGACTGGGATGAATCGCTGTTGGTAATGGACTTTATGGACAATATGGACTTGGGTGGACATGAGTTGAAGGTGGTGTGTCGGGATGGGTCTGAGGCTGACACCATTGGTTGGGCGGTTCAAGTCATCCCGCGGGAGGGCGCGCCCTTCGCCGAGGCCCTGCGGCCCGCCGAGCCGAGGCTGTATCCCCCGGCGCCGAATCCTTTCAACTTCACGACCACTATTTCCTTTTCACTCCCCGCCCGCGCCCCGGTATCTCTGCGGATTTATGATTTAAATGGGCGGCTGTTGCAGGATCTCTCGCCCCTCGGCAGCCTCAACCCCGGGCAACATGAAGTAGTCTGGAACGCCCGGAAGCTTCCAACCGGCATCTATTTTGTCCGGCTTGAGAGCGGCGGAAGATCAGCAGTCAGGCGAACTTTTCTACTAAAATAATGGTTCTTCGCTATTTGATGGGGGTAATGATCTTTCTCAATGAGAATATGGTTCACACGCGTCAAAGGCGCGTCTTTGCGAGCTTGCCGAAGGTAAGCAAAGCAATCTCAGTTTTTGCAAGCCTGCCAAAGACAGGCGAAGCAATCTCATGGCGTTTCATCCGCGTAGGATAAGCGTCCCGATTGACTTCCCCGCGTAGGT
>CAZCEM010000196.1:0-5195 GCA_964497555.1 uncultured bacterium | reverse complement strand
CTGGATTCCCGCTTTCGCGGGAATGACAGCGGAGAGGTTCGGAATGACAGCGGAGAGGTTCGGAATGACAGCGGAGGGGGCAGTTTTGAGCAGAGAGTTTAATCTAAAACAGAGTTTTTCAGCAGACCCTGTTTACATATGATTTAGCAAATGGAGCGGTCCGATGAAAAAGCGGATTTTCCTTCTGGCGGCGTTGCTTATCCTAAGTTTCTCGCCGGGTGATGGATTTGCGCAGGTGCGTTTAACGGTGAACATCTCGCCGGAGCAGCCAACAGCCTTCGATGACGTGGTGGCAACCTTCTCAGGTGAGATGAACGCTGTGTCTTCCTGGAATAACTCCTTCGCCATTGAAGGTGAGCGCATCGTCTGCGAACTTCGAGCAGTCCTTTCTCCGTTGGCAGTCTGGCTTCCCTTTCAATTCTCCCATAATTTTGGGCGATTGGAGCCGGGGAGATACAGCCTTTTAGCCAACTTGTATTGTGCTGCTCCTTTTGTACCAGAGGATTTTCAGTTTGTTAGACAGGCTGTTGTCCAGTTTTCGGTTACGCCGGTCAGCGCGGTGCTCTCGCTGGCCGAAGGCTGGAATCTGGTATCCTCCTGGGTGGAGCCGGAAGACAACGACATCCCTTCGTTAATGTCGGGCTTGACGGATGCGGGCGTCTTGAACATCATCAAGGACTACACCGGACGATTTTACTGCCCGCGTTACGAGTTTAACAACATCCCCGGATGGAGTATCGGACAAGGCTATTTCATCAACGTTACCCGAAACGCCGAGCTGGAGATCTGCGGAGCTGCGGTCGAAGCGGACACACCGATTCCGCTGCAATCAGGCTGGAACATGGTGGCGTATTATCCTGAGGCTGAAGCTGAAGCACCGGAGGCTTTTCGCAACATCCGAGACGCGCTGAGACTCGCCAAGGACGGCGCCGGTCACTTCTACTCCCCCGCCAACAACTTCAACAACATCCCCTCTTTGCACCGAGGGGCGGGGTATCAGGTCAATACTGCTGAGGAAGTGGTGCTGATCTGGGGTGCTGAATAAACATCTAATGATTCGCCTGCTGATTCAGCAGGGATTGCAGTTTGAGCTTTCAACAAAGCGCGCTCACCTTGCCGGGCGCGCTTCTTTTTGTATATTTATAATTCGGCAACGCCGTCATCCTGACGGCTTTCAATGCTTTGCTGCCAGGATGGCGGCGTTACTCCTCCGTTCCAAAAACACGATAATCCAGGCTTTTTTATGATCCGCATTCTCCTCCGTCGGCTGGGGCTTCTCTTAGCCGGTTTGCTGCCATTGATGTTAATTGGTTGCCAGGTGGGCGGCTCGCAGGCGTTCATCCAGGGTGACACCCCCGCTGAAAATAACGTGACCTACACTGGCGCGCCCGTTACTGGCGATTGGGTGGTAGTCAACCTGCTCGATGAGCCGGAAAATCTCAATCCCTTCGTCTCCACCTCCGCCAGCGCCACCATCATCAACAGCTACATATACGAGAGCTTCCTCACCACCGAGCGACGGCCGCCCTGGGACGACACTCCGTTGCTGGCGTCGGAACTGCCGGAAGTCTCCCCCGACCACTTGCGCTATAAGTGGAAGCTGCGCCCTGAAGCCCGCTGGCATGATGGGAAGCCCATCACTATGACTGACGTCGTGTTTTCGCTGAAGGCGCTTATGAACCCCTACGTCGATGACCTGCCCACCAAGCCCTACTACGCTGAACTCGACAGCCTGCGGATGCCTGACGACTACACGCTGGAGATGTTCTGCTCCAAGCCCTACTTCCTGCATCAGGACTTCCTCGGCAGCTTCACTGTCCTGCCGAAACACATTTTCGATACTGAAGGCTTGATGGACGACCTCACCTACTTCCAGGTCGCGCGAGGCTCGTATTACGGCAAGTTTGCCGACGCGCTGGCATCCGACCCGAAACTCTCACGGGATCAACTGCCCTCCGCCGTGCTGTTGGCGGGACTGGAGAAATCGGTCGGCAACATCACCGGTAACCGCGTCAAATGGAGCGATCTGGTTAAGAGTGTGCCGGGCTGGAAAGAGATGGCTCCTTCCGCAAGGATTTCGTCGGTCATCGAAAGTTTAGGAGGCAGTCCCGACAGCGCTGAAGTTCAGCGTTGGATAAGTGAGACTGGTCGAACGATCGCCCAAGCCCTCGGCGCGACGCCGTTCACCGGTGACATCAGCCGCTCGGTCGCGCCGGGCAGCTTCCCCCATCGGGAAGAGTTCGCTGCCTGGTGCCGCGACGCGCATACCCGCATCGAAAAGTTCGGCAATCAGTTCAACGAGCACCCCCAGAACCGCGCGCCCACGGTGGGCAGCGGGCCGTACATCTTCGACCATTGGGTGACCGGACAGGAACTGGTTCTGCGACGGAACGAAAACTACTGGCGGGGACCCGGCTGCGCCTGGCTGGATAAAATTGTATGGCGGGTGCTGACCGACCAGACCGCTTCGCTGGTGGCGCTGAAGAACGGCGAAATAGACTTCATGGAGAACCTCCAGACCATCCAGTACCTAACCATGACCAACCGGAAGAAGTTCCTGAACCAGTTTGTCAAGAGCACCTTCACGGTACCCAGCTACGGCTATCTGGGCTGGCGCCAGGGCTGCCCGCTGTTCCGCGACAAGCGGGTGCGCACCGCCATGACCCACATGGTGCGCCGGAAGGACATGGCAGCCAAGATACTGTTCGGATTCGCGGAGATCGTCACGGGGCCGTTCTACCGGTACGGACCGGACTACGACTCGACCATCGTGCCGCTGGAGTACGACCCGGAGAAGGCGATGGAGTTGCTGCGGGAAGCGGGCTGGGCGGACACGGACAACGACGGCATTCTGGAGAAGGACACGCTGGAGTTCCGTTTCGAGCTGCTTATCCCGTCTGGCAGCCCCTTCGCGGATCAATTGGCGTCGATTCTGCGCGAAGACCTATACATGATCGGGGTGGAGATGAACATCCGTCGGCTGGAGTGGTCGGTGTTCATCAACAACTACATCCGCAACCACACCTTCGACGCCTGTTATCTGGGGTGGGTGTTCGGAATGAAGGGCGACCCGAAGCAGGTGTGGCATTCGGAATCTGCCAGCGGGCGGGGTTCAAACCACGTTGAGTTCCGCAATGCCGAATGCGATTCGCTGATCGACGCCGCTCGGCTGGAATTCGACCAGAGCAAGCGGGTGACGATGTACCACCGTTTCCAGAGGATACTGCATGAGGAGCAGCCCTACACCTTCCTATTCAGCTCTATGCAGAAGCCATCGTACAGCAAGCGCTTCAAGGGAGTCAAGTGGTATCCTTTCCGACCTGGATTTCAGTTGGACGAGTGGTTTGTGCCACAGGCGGAACAGAGGTTCAAATAAGTATAGTTTTCCTGGGAGCGTCTCATCTTCCGTTTGCCCCAACCGCTGCTGCTGTGGATCGAACCCAGCAGCGTGTGTAACCTCGACTGTCCCGAATGCCCCACTGCCGCCGGACGCGGCGGAGGCATGATGTCGCTGGCGGAATTTCAGCACGTGTTGAACAACGCTCCCTGGACGCATTGGTTGAATCTGTGGCACCGGGGCGAGCCTCTCGCTGCGTCGGAGTTCCCGGAGATGGTAGGTGAAGCGGCTCATCGCCGCATTATGACCAACACCCATTCCAACGGCTTGTTGTTATCGCATCGAGAACGCGCCGAGCGGCTGGTTCGCGCGGGTCTGTCAAGCATCACCATCGGCTTGGACGGCGCGACTGAGGAGACTTATCGTAGTATCCGCCTCGGGGGCTCGCTGGCGGAGGTGAAAGCCGGCGTGAAAGCGCTGCTGGAGGCTCGCTGCCGGTTGAGCCGCCGCCGTCCGCTGGTGATGGGCGAGTGTCTGCTGTCCCGCCAGCCGCTCGACGAACTTCGCGGCGTCCGCGAGCTGGCGCGGGAATGGGGGCTGGACGGCTTGCGATTCAAAACCCTGCGCGTAACACATCCCGACCGTCTCGATGAGCTCGCCGTCTGATGTTTTCAGCAGCAATTTAAAGGTCCTGTCCCTGCTCTTGCCCGCCTTTGCGACTGTGGACCTCCCCACCATGTAGCGGGCTGACAGCGCTGTTCTAAATACAGCGGGCAGGTTGTTCATCTCATCGATCCGGCTGACGCCCTTGTTGTAGAGCCAGTCGGCCATCTGCTTGCCGCGGAAGGCCTTGTCCCCACATCCGGCCGCTACCGCCCCCAGCTCTTCAGTATTCAAACCCAGCAGCTTTTGCATCTTTATAAATATCCCGCTCAATTATGTAGTATACGGCAATTTACTGCAACAAATTTTTGAAGCTGTTTGACCGTTTTACTTTTTAGTGATAGCATCAAAGTGAGGGCAATAAAACAAGCATTAAAAGCTCTCATGGAGGTGGTCAATGGTCAGGAAACAGGCCATGTTAGCAGAATGGATATTTCCTCTGACCGGCTCTCATATGCACGAGGAGTCGTGGTAGTGTCGGGGGTGCATGAGTTGAGAGCAAGGAAAACTTCCGAGCTTTCCGTTGCGTAGCAAGAGGCTACAATAACAGCAAAGCATTTAGGCTTATCTGAATGGGGAAGTAGGAAGGAAAAGGGATCGAAGGATCGGGGAGCTTCGCCGGGCGAAGCTCCCCTTAATTTTTTATTAAGCAATCTATTCGGTGGTCTGTGAAGGGGCAACCTCACAACAATGTGGTGCTTTTACCATTACATATATATACCCCACTGATAAATTGCCTGCGCTGTCAGATGCTGTAAGTCTGATGGTGTAATTGCCGGCCATCCCCGGGGCTGTCCAGCCGATCCTATCTGCCGTGCCCTCTTTGATACCCGGGCCGACTATCTTTCCGCCATTGCTCGACCAGTTATAAGAATATTTAGTGTAAGCTTTCCAGGGGACCGATGACGAGACTTCCAGCGTATTGGTGGGATACGTGCAAAATTGCTCGCTGATAGTATTATTCCTAAACGGTGGGAATTTAAGCTCTATATTCGCACCGATATCAATGTCCTTCTTTTTAAAGCCGACCACATCGATATTCACCGTGCGTTTTTCCTCATTTCCCGACCTGTCGGTCAAAGTGACCTCCAGATTATTGCGGCCGGTAATGCCGGGCGCCACCCAGATCACTGTATTGCCGGTCCCTATTATCGTCCCGTTGTCACTATGCCATTTATAGCTGAGATCGTTGTTG
>CAZCEM010000195.1:0-5218 GCA_964497555.1 uncultured bacterium | reverse complement strand
AAGTTACCCCCCTTCTATTGAAGGGGGGCAGGGGGGTTGTTAAACTCAATAATGACTGTTTGAATGCAACTTAGTATTAGTTGCGTTCTATGGAGGTTTAACTGGAAGAGCAATCCGAAACTAAAGCAAAGGGCTTCCCCAAGTTTGACCGGAAGTTCTTTGAATCTGGGGAACTGTTCACCTGCATCGGCGCGGGAGAGATAGGCGGGAAGGCGCAGGGATTGGCTTTTGCCAAGGGAGTCTTGGAGACGAAATTCCCCCACGCTCGATTCCCTGGCATCACCGTGAAGATCCCCACTATGACCGTGCTGACCACCGCGGTATTCGATTCCTTCATGCGCCGGAACAACCTCTACGAGGCGATTAGCGAAGACCTCTCCGACGAACAGATTGCGCGCTGCTTCCTGCAAGCTGATTTTCCCGCCGAATATACCGGCGACCTGATGGCGCTTATCACCACCGTTAAAACTCCCCTGGCGATTCGCTCCTCCAGCCTGCTGGAAGACGCCATGTTCCGTCCCTTCGCGGGCGTCTATGGCACCAAGATGATACCCAACAACGAGTCCGAGTCCCGCATCCGATTCCGCAAGCTGGTAGAGGCGGTTAAATTTGTCTATGCCTCCACCTTCTTCGCGGAAGCCCGGAGTTACATCGAACGCGCCGGACAGACCATCGACAATGAGAAGATGGCGGTCATCATCCAGGAAGTGTTGGGGCGCCGGCATTTCGACCGGTTCTATCCCAATCTATCGGCTGTCGCGCGAAGCTATAACTACTATCCCACCGGCCGTTCCAAGCCGGCGGACGGCGTCGTGGATCTGGCGCTGGGTTTGGGTAAGACCATTGTCGATGGCGGAATTGTCTGGACTTACTCACCGGCCTGGCCTAAGATAAGCCCTCCCTTCGGTTCCACCGCCGCCCTTCTCAAGGGAACTCAGACCATGTACTGGGCGGTGGATATGGGCAAACTCACCGGATTCGATCCCATCCGTGAAAGCGAATACCTGATACATCTCAGCCTTGAAGACGCCGAAACCGACGGCTCCTTTAGATATATTGCTTCCACCTATGACCTGGCTTCGGACCGGGTGAACCCAGGTATTGGAATGCCGGGACCTCGAATCATCAACTTTGCCCCCCTGCTGGTGCTGAAGGAAATTCCCTTTAACGACATCATCTGCGAGCTGCTGAGAGCCTTCGATGAGGAACTGGGAACAGCGGTCGAGATTGAATTGGCGATGACCTTCGACAGCCGCGAGCCGACGCCGGCGCGGCTGGGTTTCCTGCAGGTGCGTCCGATGGTGGTTTCGGAGGAGAAGATCGACGTTACTAATGATTTGTGGGGCTCAGCGGATCTGCTTGCCAAATCCGAGAGAGTGCTCGGCAATGGTCGTCAGACCGAAGTTCATGACGTTGTATTTGTGAAGCCGGAGCGTTTTGAGGCTCGGTTCACGCCTAAAATTGCTGCCGAATTAGATGAGATTAACCGCAGGTTGCTGAAGGAAGGGCGGCGTTGTCTGTTTATAGGCTTCGGACGATGGGGCAGTTCCGATCCTTGGCTGGGCATCCCCGTGAACTGGAGTCAGATTTCCACTGCCAGAGCCATCGTGGAAGCCATGCTGCCGGATATGGACGTAGAACTGAGCCAAGGCTCGCATTTCTTTCACAATATCTCCAGCTTTCAAGTCAGTTACTTCTCGGTATCGCACACCGGACGCGGTGGCGTTATAAATTGGGACTGGTTGAATACGCAGCCGGTGATTGTGGAAGCCGAGCACGTCAAGCACGTTCGCCTGGTCAGCCCCTTGACCATTCTGGTGGACGGGCGCATCGGAAAAGGAGTTATTCTGCATGGTTAAAGAACTGCGGCAGGTTGACGCCGTCTTTGACGCGCTGGAATCCCGCGCCAAAGAACTCAATTGCCTCTATCAGGTGGAAGAGATACTCACCAACTACCACCGACCCCTGCAGATGGTCATTATGGATCTCATCGATGTAATTCCGACCGGCTGGCGCTATCCCGACATCTGCATCGTGCGCATCAGGTACAAGGGCCGAACCTTCCAATCGCCCGAATTTGCCGAAACTCCTTGGAGGTTGGCGGGGTATGTGGAGGTTCAGAGCGAGAAGGTGGGCGTCATCGAGGTTTTTTACAGAAAGGCGATGCCGCAGGAATACGAGGGGCCATTTCTCAAAGACGAGATCAAGCTAATAATCAGCATCTCCCGGCGGCTGGGGGATTTCATACAGCATCAGAACCTCCAGAAAGTCCTGCGCAGCGCCCATAAGACCGCGGATGAGTTTCAGGAGGAGAAGATTCCCGAATGGCGCATCGTGGTTGACCTATCGCGCAGCATGGACCAAGACCTGTTCATGCGCATCGCCCGAATGCTGCTGAACTATCTGTGCTGGAACGGCATTGAGGAAGCCAACCAGATATTGCAGCGAATCAGTTCCGACAAGGTCTCAAGACTGCAGGAGCCGTCCGAAGGCGATAACCAGCCCAGCCCGCGTAAGGCCGGGGTGGATGTGCTGCAGGTCAGCAATGAAATATTCGCTGCGGCGGCAAGGCATCTCTCAGACGAGGAAATCCTGCTGTTGGTGCGAAAGTGGATGCAGGAGGACCGCGCCAGTTTCCTTTCCAAGACGCTGGTCAGTCTCAACAGCTCACTGGGAGAAATTACCGACGCTATTCGCAGGTTTGTGCATCTTGCACCCAATGGCATAGAACTTTCCTATCCGACGATGGCGGGTTTGCGGGTGGCGCTGGTCCGCCGGTTGATTACCGACCAGCTCGATTACATTAAAGTCGCTAAGAACTACGTCGAGATTAATGATTTCGCTGATTTGGTGCAGAGGATGATTTTCCCTTCAGGCAGCCATGGTCAGGTGGGCGGCAAGAGCGCTGGTCTGATACTGGCGTCGCGTATAATTCAGAAGAGCACTTTTGAGCTGCCTGAACTCAGCCAGATAAAAATTCCCAAGACCTGGTATATCACTGCTGACGGATTGTACAATTTTATGAAAGCCAACAACCTCGATGAGGTGACCGAGCAGAAGTACAAGGAAATCGGCCAGGTGCGGCGGGAATACCCTCATATCATTCAATTGTTCAAGAATTCGCAGTTCACTCCGGACATCGCCCAAGGATTATCCATGGCGCTGGACGATTTTGGGGAAGTGCCCATCATAGTGCGCAGCTCCAGCCTTCTTGAAGACCGATTCGGATCCGCCTTCTCAGGCAAGTATAAGAGTCTGTTTATTGCCAATCAAGGTTCAAAGTCGGAGCGCATGCAGGCTCTGATGGATGCCATTGCCGAGGTCTATGCCTCGACCTTCGGTCCGGATCCGATTGAATATCGCGCTGAGCGGGGTTTGATTGATTTTAAGGAGGAGATGGGCGCCATCATTCAGGAGGTGGTGGGCACGCGGATTGGTCCGTATTTCCTGCCGGCGTTTGCGTGAGTGGCGTTCAGCAGCAATGAGTTTCGCTGGTCGCCGCGCATCAAACGCGAAGACGGGCTGATTCGAATGGTGCCTGGATTGGGCACCCGGGCGGTGGACCGCCTTAGCGACGACTATCCGGTGCTGGTGGCTCCGGGACAGCCGGGCTTGCGCGTCAACGTCACGCTGGACGAGATTATCCGCTATTCGCCGAAGAAGATGGATGTAATAAACCTTGAAGCCAACTCCTTTGAAACCATAGAGACCAGAGACTTCTACAAGCGTTTCGGCGATGAAATCCCGGAGGCGGCGCAGATATTGTCGGTTATCAAGGGCGATAAGGCCGAGATTCCCTCCCGGATGGGCACCGATTTCGAAAATGACGAGCTGATTGTAACCTTCGAGGGCTTGATCACTAGAACCAACTTCCTAACTCAGATTCAAACGCTTCTCCAACTGCTGCAAGAAATCCTGCAAACGCCGGTTGATATTGAATTTGCCTCCGATGGCAGTGATATTTATCTGCTGCAGTGCCGGCCCCAAAGTTTTTCCGCTGATTCAGCGCCGGCGCCGATTCCGAAGGACATCCCCAGCAGCGCCATACTCTTCACCGCCAACCGCTACATCTCCAACGGCTATGTTCCCGACATTACTCACATCGTCTATGTCGATCCGGAAAAATATGCCGCCGTGGAGGAACTCGACACTCTGGTAGAGGTCGGTCGCGCGGTGGGGAGGCTGAACAAATTCCTGCCCAAACGTCAGTATATTCTCATGGGACCGGGACGCTGGGGCAGCCGCGGCGACATTAAGCTCGGCGTCAACGTCACCTACTCCGACATCAGCAACACGGCGGTGATGATTGAGATGGCTTTGAAGAAAGGTCACTACATGCCCGATCTGTCCTTCGGAACCCATTTCTTCCAGGACCTGGTGGAGGCCTCAATACGCTACCTTCCCTTATATCCTGACGATGAGAAGGTGATATTCAACCGGGATTTCTTCACCAGAGCGCCGAATATAATCGGAGACCTGGTCCCGGAATACGAGCATTTAGGCGAACTGCTGCGCGTGATAGATATCCCGCAGGCGACGGATGGAAAGATGCTGAGGATTTTTATGAACGCTGACCTTGAGGAGGCGGTGGGGCTGCTGACGCTGCCTTCCTCAGTCTCCAAGAAACCAGCCGGCGGTAGAAGGCAGGAACAAAGGATTCTGTTGGGGGTTGAGGAGCATTGGCGCTGGCGAGCCAGGATGGCGGGCTGCATCGCTGAGAAGCTGGATCCGGTCCGATTCGGTGTGAAGGCTTTCTATATCTTTGGCAGCACCAAGAACGCCACGGCTGGTCCCTGCAGCGACATTGACCTGTTGCTGCATTGCCAAGGCACCGAACAGCAGCGGGAGGAGCTGCTGAAATGGCTGGAAGGCTGGAGTCTCTGCCTGGATGAGCTGAACTACCTCAAGACCGGCTATCACTGCGGCGGTCTGCTCGACGTTCACATTATATCCGATGAAGACGTCGCTAAACACAGCAGCTTTGCGGCGAAGATTGGGGCGGTGACCGACGCTGCCAAGGAATTCCCTCTCCATCGAAAGCCCACGTCAGATGCGGTCTATCCTTCTGAATCCGCGGATGAGAATCCGAAATCGTGAATTTCATCTCTCAAACGGCATTATCAAGGGGGGCAGAAAGTACTTGACATCTGCTGTCATTTCCCAGAAAATAGCGCCTGCGATGCGTAGGTCGGGCCTCCGAGCCCGACCGCCAATCTGC